>JAVVZN010000318.1:0-2442 GCA_036650555.1 Rikenellaceae bacterium | reverse complement strand
TTGTTTCCATACAAAATAAATAAGTAATTAAAATTCATTGCAAAAATAATCTAAAAAATGGAAACTAAAGCAACTTAACAATTATTTAACATTGCGATAATTACATTTTTTTAAGCGATAAGCGTATAATATCTTCTACTTTGTAACTCGGATTTTCTGAAATGAGCGATTTAACAACCTTAGCCGACGATGCTTTTGCAAATCCAAGCATGGTCAGAGCCGAAACAGCCTCCTCATAAAGTTCGTTATCAACCACCGACACCGCATCAGAAAACGAGTTTACCGACTCAGAATCGAGCCCAGAAACCTTATCGCGAAGCTCAACAATAACTTTTTCCGATGTTTTTGCTCCCAAACCCTTTACTGTTTTCAACATAACACTTTTACCCGACGAGATTATAGAAACCAGATCGGCAATAGAAAATGTTGATAATATCATACGAGCAGTATTTCCACCAACTCCCGATACTCCTATAAGTAGTTTAAATAAGTCGCGCTCCACTTTAGTGTAGAAGCCATACAATACAGGCAGATCATCTCTTACCAAATATTGATGGACATAGATTTTTGCTTCATCCATGGAAGCTAGTGCGGTAAATGTTTGCAAAGAAATATTCATGTTATATCCAATGCCATTGTTCTCGATTACTACCACCGTAGGCGATATTTCAGATACTTTACCTACTATATAATCATACATAGACCCAATTTTTTATTCTGTAAATATATGGTAATTTTATTAAAAATAAAAAATACAATTGCAAATTTTGTTAATTTCAACAAAAAGATATAAGTTTGCAACTTAAATAAACCGCTAACTTATTATAATTAAAATACCATGACAAAAAAATTACTAACACTCCTAACATTTGTATCATTGATGTTTGTAGGATGTAAAGAGGCTGCAAAAACAACTGAAGCTACCGCTGAAAAGGCAACAACCGACACTTCTGTTGCTCCATCGCAAACAAACATCGTTTATATCAACAGCGATTCACTTGTTCGCGGATATTCACTTTTCATTGATCTTAAAAAGAAATTCGATGAGAAAGCCGCTAAAATTCAAGGCGAATTAGAAACAAAATCTCGTAGTTTGGAGCGTAAAGTTGGTGATTATCAAAATAAAGTTCAAAAAGGGCTTATCACCCGTGCTCAAGCTGCCGAAATGGAGCAAAGCCTTGCTGGAGAACAACAAACAGTTCTTCAATATCGTGATAAAGTTCTTGCCGAACTTCAAGAAGAAGAACAAGTAATGTTCAACAACATAAACAATGACGTTGATGAGTATCTTAAAAAATTCAATGTTGAGAAAAAATATGATTTGATTTTAAGCACTAGTGCTATGTCAAACACAGTTGTTGTTGGCAATCCTTCACTCGACATCACTACTACCGTTTTAGAGGGTCTAAACAAAGAATATGCTGCAAAAGGTGCAACAACCGACACAAAAAAATAAAAAACAGTTTTTTATATAATCTCCGTACAAAATAGGAGCATCTACTCGTTGTAGATGCTCTTTTTTTGTATGGAGATTATTGATGTCAAATAATATAACATTTATTGGTGTCAGGTAAAAATGAGAAGCTATTTTGATTTGCACTATATTTTTCATATCTTGTCATGGTTTTAAATACAAATCAAAACAGCTTCTAACATTTAATACTATAATGATAAATAAAACATATACTCCTATCCCACTAAATACAGAAGAGATCGAATTACCTCCAGATCTCACCTTACTAACTGAAGACATGGCGCACAATGTACATGAAGTTTGGGCGCTTGGGCGAATAAAAGATGGGTGGAGCTATGGTAAAACTCGCAACGACTCTTTGAAAACACACCCTTGCCTTATTCCTTATGAAGAGCTACCAGAATCAGAACGAGATTTTGACCGACAAACAGCCACACAGACATTGAAATTAATAATGAAATTAGGATTTGAAATCAGTAAAAAATAACTTATTAACGAACTCTTATGAATTTGTTTTCTAAAATATTAGCACTTCATTTTGACCGTTCCTTTTCTGGAAAGGGATGGAAACAACTTTTATGGTTATCGGGAGCTATCATTGGGGTATTTTTTATTCTATATGCCATCAGTCTGTTTTTTGTTTTTCCCGAACCTACCAGTTCAGATTATGAAAACAACAATCCAAATGCCCCATTAGGGCGTTTGCTGCAACTGATCTGCCTATTTATTGATCCGGGAAATATCAACAATGTGAGTCCGTCGTTAAGATGGTTTTCTTTGGTTGTTGTTCTCATAGGATCGGTGTTGTTTTTGGGCATGCTCATCTCCGTATTATCCAATATGTTAGAACGCAGAGTGGAACGTTTTCGTGAAGGATACATCACATATCCACTTGAAAATCATGTGGTAATAATTGGATTTGACGATATGGTTTCCACATTAATACAACAAATATGCACAGAATCAAA
>JAVVZN010000317.1:0-2448 GCA_036650555.1 Rikenellaceae bacterium | reverse complement strand
TGGCGCGTTGCAGTTGGATCGTCGTTGCTTGTTCTGTGTGCAATCATACTTCGACGAGTGAAGGTTGAGCCACGTGATCTTTATAAACTGGCAATCGCTGGAGTGTTAGGAGTGATGGCTAATCAACTTATATTTCTTAAAGGACTGACATTTACATCGCCTATCTCAGCTGCAATCATCGCCACCACTGGTCCTGTCATGGTTTTTATGTTGTCGGCTTTTGCACTCAACGAGAAGATAACGCCGTTAAAATATGTTGGCGTCGTGCTAGGGTTGTCGGGGGCATTGCTAGCCATATTAAGCGATGGCGCAGGTGTTTCGTTTGGTGGTAGTCACTTGAAAGGCAACCTTCTTGTGTTTTCAGCTTGTTTTTGTTACTCTCTCTACACCGTATGGGTCAAACCACTGCTCCAAAAATATGAACCTATAACGGTGATGGCATATGTGTTTCTATTTGGAGCTATCGTAATGCTACCTTTCCTATGGAGAGATCTGATCAATATTGATTTTCAGCAACTAAACAATAGTGACATGTCGGCATTTCTGTTTGTTCTTATTGGCGCCACATTCTTAGCTTATATATGTATTGGATATGGGTTGAAAAAGGTGTCACCTCCAATGGTTAGCATATATTCATATTCACAACCTATAATAGCCACACTATTTGCAGTAGCAAATGGTCAAGGCGACATAAATAGTTCTAAAATAATTGCTGCTCTACTTGTTTTCTCTGGCGTGTTTATTGCAACACGTAGCAGAAAATAGTTATGCGTTATAAAGGATGGCTTGCACTGGCGGCGGCAAACTCATTGTTTGGGATGAACTTCGTATTGTTTAGCTCATTGACTGAAAACTATATGAGCTACGAACTATTATTCCTCATCGTAGTTGGTGTTAATGCTATCTTTTTTGCCCCTGCAATATTTAAGAAAGCCTCCATGCGATTTACATTTAAAGAGTTCTCCATACTTGCCCTCACCTCCATGGTGATTGTCTATGGTAAGGAATATTATATGATCAAAGGGGCATCGCACACCATAGCTGCCGACTCTTCCACAATCGCAACACTAGCGCCAGTGGTCACTCTCTCTCTATCGGCTCTCTTGCATCGCGAGAAACTACATATGGCAAAAATCATAGGTGTGTTGCTGGCATTCATAGGTTCGGCAGTATTGCTCTACGACAACTTCCGTAATCCAGCAGAGAGTAGTTATCTCCTTGGTAATTTAATGATACTAGTGTCGGTTTTTGCCGGGGCAAGCAACACTGTGTTTATTCGTCCTGTGATCACAAACTACCCTTCATATTTTGTTATGGGATGGACATATATAATAGGTGTTCTTATCACATATCCATTTTTTGCTCCATTTGCAGATTGGAGTCAGCTACTACACATGCCTCAACAAGGGTGGTATGAATTGATCACGTTATCGGTCTTAGGAACAGCACTGCCAACATTTTTTCTTTATTATGGGGTCAAACAACTCACATCTGTACATACCGCTATTTTTTCCTATTTTCAACCTGTTGCCGCAGTTGCATTAGGGTGGATGATAGGTAGAAACATTCATTTCGACATTGCAAATTACATAGCCTTCGGAATAATGTTTGCTGGAATCTTATTCATAAGTTTTGCTTACGGAAAATTTGAATTAAAAAAATAATGTTAGTATCTTGTCAAGCTAAAATTCTGTTTGATATGAAAACTAATATCTTATCATCTCTTCTACTTGTTGCTCTTTTTGCGTGCAACTCGTTGCCTAAAGATAACTTTTTAACTATCTCCAATGAAAAATTTGTTGATAGCCATGGGCGCGAAGTTATTCTAAACGGCATAAATCATGTTAATAAAAATGCAGATCAAAAGCATATAAACTCTAACGACAAAGAAATTCTGACACTATTTCGTGGGTTGGGATTTAATATTGTGCGGTTCGGCGTAAATTGGGCAGAGCTTGAGCCTGAGCCGGGAGTGATAAATGAGTATTATCTTACTCAACTTGACGAGCGTGTGGAATGGGCAGGGGAGCGTGGCATATGGCTATATCTCGATTTCCATCAAGACCTTTATGGCGGTAACCTTGGCAATGGAGCTCCGGCATGGGCCACTATCACAGATGACAAAGAGCATGTGACAGGAGAAATATGGAGTGATGCCTATATATTAAGTGGTGCAGTGCAGCATGCGTTCGATAATTTTTGGGCTAATACTGCTGCCAAAGATAGCATTGGGGTGCAAGATCATTATCTTAATTGTTTGAAACTAGTTGCTGAGCGATACAAAAATAATCCAGCAGTTGCAGGCTACGACGTTATGAACGAGCCTTTTATGGGTAGCGGTTCGGTAGAGGTCTTCCCTACCTTAGTGGCAGGTTATGCCAAAGGACTAAACAGTGTGAAAGGTGAGGTTGTAGCACCTGAAGAGATTATGGCAGCATGGTCTACTGA
>JAVVZN010000316.1:0-2455 GCA_036650555.1 Rikenellaceae bacterium | reverse complement strand
AAACCACATGGGAATATCCACAAATTTGCACCTATAATCGTCGGTTGTCGATGGCTGCTATGTGTGGAGTGAAAGAAGGCTACACAATGTCTGAGGTACACTCAGAGATTCGCAAGCAGATAGAGCAGATAGAGCTACCCGATGGCTACTCTTTCTTCTGGGATTCACAATATAAAGACCAAACAGAGGGACTACAAGCAATTGCCAAATTTTTCCCGTTAGCATTTCTACTGCTCATCGTGATTTTAGTTGCATTATTTGGTAATTTTCGAGAACCGATAATCATTCTATGTGTCCTACCGCTATCATTAATTGGGGTTGCCGTGGGGATGCTCCTTACAGGTTTTGAATTTGGATTTTTCCCTATTGCAGGATGGCTCGGACTATTAGGGATGATTATAAAGAATGTTATTGTGCTCATCGACGAGATCAACGTACAACACCGCAGCGGATTAGATCTTTACACCTCTATCATTGAGGCAACAGTGTCACGTACACGTCCAGTGTTGATGGCCGCCACAACAACAATCTTCGGCATGGTCCCTCTACTATTCGACGTGGCATTCGGAGGCATGGCTGCCACCATTATCTTCGGTTTGACATTTGCCACTGGTCTAACACTTTTTATAACACCTGCTTTATATGCAACCTTTTATAAAGTAAGTAACCACAATTAAAAGAGAATTAATCATGAAAAAAATATTTATATCCGCACTGTTATGTTTTGGTTTCTCTGTGGCATCAGGGCAGCAAAGCCCTCTACTTGAAAAATATAGAACGATGGCTGTGGAATATAATCACGACATAAAAGCAGCACAGAAAAATATTGCAATCAGTGTAGAGTTGGAAAACATGGCACGTGCCGATCGCAAACCTAAACTAACATCGGGAGCTAACTTTAAATATACAGGAAATCCCTTGGAGCTGACTATCGACGCTGCATCGCTAGGCACACCGCTTTCGTTTCAAGGCAACGACTTGAACTATGGAGCATCTGTGTCTTTATCACAACCCATCTATACGGGTGGTCGTGTGGCAGAATCTATCAAAATTGCACAACACCAACAATCACTAGCCACAGCAAATGCCGAGGTGATGCGTTCAAATGTATGTTTTCAAACCGACATTCAGTATTGGAACACTGTGGCGCGTCACGAGATGGTTGGTATTGCAAACGATTTTCTAAGTAGCATATCATCATTAGTTACCACAATCAAACAACGCGTTGATGTTGGTTTGGTAGATGAGCAAGATCTACTCATGGCAGAGGTGAAGTTAAATGAGGCAGAGTACCAACTTCTACAAGCTGAGAGTAATCTTGAAACAAGTCGCATGGCACTAAACTCATTGATTGGGATAGACATCCAAAACCCTACACTGGTAGACAAAATCATCCCAGCTATTACTGAATCAACATTAACACATCTCGAAGGCAACCGACGTGCTGAACTAGATGTGGCACAATATCGCGTAGAAATTGCCAAAAGCTCACTTAAATTGAATGATGCCCAATATAAGCCACAATTTTTTATTGGTGCCGACGGCAACTACTCATCGCCAGGTTATAACTTCAAGCCCGATTTGAATTTTAACTATGCCCTCTACGCCAAAATCTCTATTCCAATTTTTGAATGGGGTAAGCGTAGTAGCCAAAAAAGGGCATCCACGCAGCAAATAGGAATTGCCACCGACAATCTAAATCAAATTAAAGACGATATAAACCTAGAGATCCAAACCTCACAAGTGGCTCTTCAACAAGCCACACAACGAGTAGATCTATCATTACTTTCACTAGATAAAGCCAAAGAAAACGAACAACGAGCCATAGAGAAATACAGTGAGGGTGAGGTTTCAATAATAGAGGTTATAGATGCACAAACATACAGACAAACCTCACAGGTGAATTGCCTGCAAGCCAAAATTGCAGCACAAGGCTATTATGCAGAGTTAATAAAAGCCCTTAACCAGTACTAATAATGAGAAAAGCACGCTCTTCTAGTGCGTTAAAACACGAAAACCATCTTAGAAGCTGTTTTCGTGTTTTGAAGCACTGGAAGTGCGCACTTTTTTCTTAAAAAAGTATTAATTAATTTATTGATGTCTTAGATAAAAATTTCAAGCCCCTATTGTTCAAAATAGATCTAAAGGTGTGAAATGTGTGCCGTTTCCGTGAAAGTAATTCTAGGGCACTTTTTCAGCGACGACTAGTTAATTTTTGGAGGAAAACATAAAACATATGTGTAAGCCTACACGAAACCAGTTTATATTAGTTCTATTTTATTGTTCAAATGCCTCTTTGAATCTGTCAAATTGACCTAGAATCATTTGTACTTGTTCGTTGTCGGCAAAGTGAGTGTGGAGCTTGTCTGCAATATCTCTCGCATAATTATAAACACTCTCAACTTCTTCAAATTGCTCTGTTTCAAAACTGCATATTAACAATTGGTTTGCCATT
>JAVVZN010000315.1:0-2465 GCA_036650555.1 Rikenellaceae bacterium | reverse complement strand
TAGAGATAGCAAAATATGCAGCCAAAAATATAATATTGTTCTTTGCAGGAAACGAGCCATTATCTAAAGTTAATTAGTATGAGAAAAAAAAGAGGGCTTGTGATTTTGCTGGTGGCACTTACGCTACTACTATATCTTTTGAAGATGACAATATTTTTCATCTTTGGTGTGCTTTTGTTACTATTTTTATCATTTTCAACAAGTAGCCGAAAAAAATAAGCACTTTCAGTGCTTCAAAAAACGAAAACCCTCTTAGAGGGTTTTCAGAAGCGCTTCCATGGTTCTGTATTGAGATAAAGCAATTTTTTTTATCAGACAGCAATGGTTCAGTAATATTTCTAACAGCTTTGTTCTGTGCGATTTATGATCTCATTTTGCAACTCTAATCCTAGATCATTGAAATAATCGCTGTAACCTGCCACACGCACAATCAGGTCACGATATTTTTCTGGGTGTTTTTGTGCATCACGTAGCGTGGCAGCATCCACCACATTGAATTGAATATGATGACCATCCATGCTGAAATAGCTGCGTATGAGCGCTACTACTTTGTTTATCGCATTTTTGTCATTGAAGAACGCAGGTGTGAATTTTTGATTTAGTAGTGTGCCACCTGTTCTTATGTGGTCGAGTTTTGATGCCGATTTTATTACGGCAGTAGGACCTTTCGTGTCAGCACCTTGCACTGGAGATATTCCTTCAGATAGAGGTTCATGTGCTTTACGTCCATCGGGCAACGCGCCTATCACATCACCAAAATAGATATGGCATGTGGTTGGCAGAAGGTTTACATGTGTGGTTGCTCCACGAGGTGTGGTACGTCCATCTACCGCTGAGAAATAAATTTCAAATATATCGCGCGCAAAGTTATCGGCATTGTCGTCGTCGTTTCCATATTTTGGGGTGTTGTAGATCAGATCATAACGTAATTGCTCGTAACCCTCAAAATTAGCGTCTAGTGCTTTCACAAACTCCGCTAGGGTAAATGTTTTATCTTCAAACACATGTTTGTTTAGTGCAGACAGAGAGTCGGTAATAGTTCCTATTCCTACACCTTGAACATAAGAGGTGTTGTAGCGAGCACCGCCACACATGTAGTCTTCACCGTTTTCAATACAGTCGTCGATAAGTGCTGAGAGGAAAGGCACTGGTAGGTTCTCCATTAAAATAGACTCTATAATGTTGTTCCCTTCCATTTTTATATCCATGAAGTAGTTTAGCTGTGCATCATATGCCGACATCAGTTCGTCCATACTCTCAAATGTTGAAACATCGCCACTCTCAAAACTGATCAATTTACCGGTGCGTGGGTCTACACCATTATGTAGAGTTATTTCCAATATCTTTGGCATGTTAAAATAACCAGTTAGTATGTAGGCCTCTGTGCCAAAGGCTCCTGCCTCCACACATCCACTGCATCCACCATTTCTTGCATCCACCACATCTTTACCTTGTCGTATTAGCTCCATAACCACATTGTCGGCATTGAAGATAGATGGTTGTCCGAAACCGGTTTTAAGAATGTCGATTGTGCGAGCAATAAATCTGTCTGGCGATTTACGACTAACTTGTATGTTTGAGCTAGGTTGCAAAAGGCGCATCTCTTCGATTGTGTCGAGTAGCATGAAGCTCATTTGGTTCACAGCATCGGATCCATCGGCTTTCAATCCACCTAGGTTTATGTTACAAAAATCGGTGTAGGTGTTGCTCTCTTGTGCTGTGACGCCTGTCTTAGGAGGAGCCGGATGATTGTTGAATTTAATCCAAAAACATTCTAGCAGCTCCATAGCCTTCTCTTTGTTTATTGTTCCTCTCTCCAACTCACTAGCGTAGATAGGGTAGAGATGCTGATCTAATCTGCCAGGGTTGAATGAGTCCCAAGGGTTCACCTCGGTAATCACGCCTAGATGCACAAACCAATAGTATTGCAACGCCTCGTGAAGTGTTTGAGGTGCATTTGCAGGAACTCTCCTACAAACATCTGCCATCTGCATCAATTCTGCTTTTCGCTCAGGTGATTTCTCACTTTCAGCCATTTCTTGCAATTTATCAGCATTTCGGGCAGCGTATTTGATTATTGTCTGACAAGCCACTCTGATAGCTTTCAACTCTTCGCGACGATTATATGCAGTGGGGTCATTTTGAAAATCGAGTTTAAATATTGCCTCATCAACATCGGCAATAATATCAATCATTCCTTTATGATATATCTTATCTCCAAGCACTGTGTGCCCTGGTGCACGTTGTTCTTGAAATTCGGTGAACACACCTGCCTCATAAGCGTTATGCCAATCTTCATCGAGGTTTGCCATGATACGTTCGCGATTACTCTTTCCTTTCCAATAAGGTATAATCTCGTTTTTGTATGTTTGCGTCACCTCAGCCGACGATTTAAACCATACCTTCTCTCGTTTTGAAAGTATATCGAGGTCTTCAAGAGAGTGAATACATACCTCTGGATAAGT
>JAVVZN010000314.1:0-2469 GCA_036650555.1 Rikenellaceae bacterium | reverse complement strand
ATACAATAAAGGTATAAAACTAAACCACAACAATGGAACCCCAGCCACAGTATATTGCGGAACTATACTATCATCAAGTTCAGTAGTTATGTACTCAACAATTTAAATGATTATGGCATACAAAGATATATTACCACAAACAAATCTCGCAGCAGTTGATATTCGCGATACTATTGGCTGTCCGAGTAACAACCTGGCAGACTACTGCGTGAAAGCTAAGACAGGAGGCGCTGGCGGATGGGCTTTCAAAATTATAGAGAATGGCTATCTTCCAACGGATGGGTATCTGATTGCTGGAGCTGAGCCTTACTTTAATATTTGGAGCGATAATGCTCCATCTGAATGGGAGTTAGAAGATAGAGGAGTTGGCAACATGCCTCCAGAAGAATTTAGATGCAGATTAAAACGCAATTTTTATGGCGAAATAATGGTTAAAGGCAATTTGTTCAATGCTAATAGTTATTGCTTTGACCTAGGTGCATATAGAGGTTACAAACATGCAAGTAGTAGAGTTGCCCTCGAAACATCTTACAGAAATGGGATAATACCAATGTCGGTAGACGGTCAGACAACAATCAGAACATGGATTAACTATGGTGAGATCAATTGGGTTACCAAATTCCATGGTAGTGCTAAGCTCAGGTTAATAATACGTAATGGAGCGATGGGAACAATTGTAGCATCAGCAGACAAAGAATGGGGCGCGCCAAACAATAGATTTGATTTTGTTGTAAATAGAAATCAATTCAACACGCATGTATATATGTATCTAATGTTGGTAGCTGGCATAGATGAAGAGAGAGCGTTTGTTCCTATTGAAACAAACCCTATGATCTTCACCATCGAAGAGACAAGAAATTGGTTTGAGATTGGTAATATCACGGTATATGATACATATGATACTATTGTGAGCGCAGACCTTATCAAACTCGTTGCTCAAACTGTAAAAGTAGATGAGTTCAGTATGTTTGGGGTCTTAGTGGATGATTTCGGAAATAGTAGTCGTGATTTTTGGGTTACTCCTATCATAAGAGCCACTGGAGAGCGATTAAACCGAGGCCACTGTGCATTTACAGCATTAAAACAGACACAGCAACTAGGTAATTTCTATACTAAATTTGGATTGGGATCAAACACCACAATCGACATAGAGGTAAAACAAGGATAACATCAATAACAATAAGAACACTCATAAAAAGCTTAAAATCATGATCGAAAAAACAAATCAAGTGAAAATGTTCAGAGCCTCAGCCATAGTTGGCACCTACACTCTGACAGCAAATGTAAAGGTTAGCATGAATGATAGTCTGCTATCTATCGACTCTGGGAATGTTGTAGAGTCGTCGTCAAACTCGTTAGCCACATTTTATCTCTACGAGGGTGGAGCATTAAATCTAAGTGTGGTAAATAAGTCAGAGCTAGACGCTATCTCTACCGCAGTAACCAATTTTATCAACCAACTAATAGTAGTGAAATAATGAAAATACTAGAAGCATTAGCATTGAACAACGTACTATCAGAGGTGCGTATCACAGGTGATGGCATAAGTCGTGAAACACGTGCAGCAGTGATGAAAAGTAAGATTGCGCTTTCGGCGGTGGCGGCTCAGTTCGACTCTACACGTGCGGCAATAGCAAAAGAGGTGGAGGCTTTAGAACCCACCGCAAAAGAGATGCAATTCCGTGAGCTACTATCTTCTCAGTTAGAAGAGGTGGCAGACACTAAGCTACAACCCCTCTCGGAAGAGGCTTTGAACACTTTACTTGATAAATGTGATCTAAAGACATCGGAGGTAGAGCTGCTCTACAAACATCTAACAGATAAACAATGGAACTGATAAACATACTGATAAGCAATGCAGTATCTATCCTTATAGGCTTAGGGGGCGCGATATTATTCTATCGCTCCCGTCGCCGAAAGGAGAGTGCCGAAGCCACTGGAGCCGAGGCGCAAGCACAAGGATTGCTACTTGCTCAATACGAAACTTTTATCGACACGCTAAACGGTGAGAATAAAAGTCTTAAACTAGAGATAGCAGATTTGCGAACAGAGGCACGCGGTGCACGATCGCAAGAGGCAAAAGAACGTGAGCGTGTGGTTGCTGCCTACAAAGAACGTAGCGATGCACTGGTAGACCTTGAGATACTACGCGGAAAGTTCACCCTTGCTGAATGGAACAAGTGCGATCAGCTAAACTGCAACAAGCGCAAGCCACCACGAACAGAACAACAAATAATAGAAAATCAATAATCATGGATGAGAAACTAACCACCAACTTCGACCTTACAGAGTTCACAGAATCAGAAGTAGCCAAAGAGAAGCATATAGACAACACCCCGCCAAGTGAGGTGCGTTGCAACCTACGACATCTAGCAGTGAACCTACTACAACCATTACGCGATCGTTTCCATCGGCAGATGCCAATAAATAGTGGCTATCGCTGCCCTGAATTAAATAAAGCAGTAGGTG
>JAVVZN010000313.1:496-2477 GCA_036650555.1 Rikenellaceae bacterium | reverse complement strand
ATAAAAAACGCATCGCCTTTTTTGACCTCTATTTTATTTAATATATCGGCTAACGATCCAGCTGCAACATGTTTTTCATATTCCTCTTTCGTAACCTTACATTTGAAGCCTAGATAAAGAGATGCCCCTTCATCGCAAGAGAGCACATACCACATCTCTGTCTTACCATAAGAATGATGACGTGTTGCTGCAAGCTCATCGTCTGGATGCACTTGAATAGAGAGTTTATCGCGTGCATCTATAAATTTTATAAGCAGTGGAAACTCATTACCGAACTTCTGAAACACCTTATCGCCCATAAGTTCTTCCATATACACCTCTGTAAGCTCTCCTAGACTATTCTCCTCATAAGCCCCACAATTCACAACACTCTGATCGTCGTCTACTGCCGATATTTCCCAGCTTTCGCCTATAAGTTTTCCTTTTGGTAGTTTTTTACCTAATTTTTCAAGTTCTCGTCCACCCCATATACGTTCTTTTAGGATAGGACTAAATTTCAATGGTGATAACATAAATAAGTAATGTTAAATAATTATTGCTACGTATATTTTGAAACAAACACATCGTTAATGGCTGACATACAGAATAAAAAGCGTAGCACACTAATATTTTTGTGTAAAGGTAAATAAATATTATCTTTGATCCGACAAAATCAATATTAAATAATTGTTATAATATTTTTATACATATCAAACAGATGATACTTCAATCAAGAAATATAACCAAACTATACACAAACCATTTAGCACTCGACGATATTTCAGTTGATGTTCCACGAGGTTCCATATATGGGCTATTGGGTCCAAATGGTGCAGGCAAAACCACTTTCATACGTATCATAAATCGCATCACCATGCCAGATAGCGGTCAGGTTCTATTTAATGGGGAGCCCCTATCTTCCAAACATATAACTAAGATAGGATATATGCCTGAAGAACGCGGCTTGTATAAGAAGATGAAGGTAGGTGAACAGGTGTTATTTTTTGCACAGCTTAAAGGGCTTTCTTATTCTGAGGCGATACAAAAGATCAAACCTTGGTTTGAGAAGCTTAAAATAACCTCATGGTGGAACATGAAAGTTGAAGAGCTAAGTAAAGGTATGGCGCAGAAAATTCAATTCATAATCACCGTACTGCATCAGCCTGAATTGCTTATCTTCGACGAACCATTCAGTGGTTTCGACCCAGTTAATGCCAATATCATTAAAAACGAAATATTATCACTACGTGACAAAGGAACGACAATAATATTCTCCACCCACAACATGAACTCTGTGGAGGAGATATGTGATCATATTACCTTGATAAACAAATCAAAAAATATATTATCGGGTAATATAGCCGACATAAAACGCACATACAGCCAAGGTGAATATAAGATAGACTACAATGGCGATACCGATCGTTTGATAGATGTTCTAACTCCACTATGCACCATAAAATCACAGTCTAATCTATCTACAAACGCCTTGCAAAGCATTGTCATATTAGGTAACGACAAAGACAAGCGTGATCTAATTAGGGTGGTGAACGAAACAGTGGAGATAAAACACCTCTCTGAACAGGTTCCATCTATGAATGAGATATTTCTAAAAATGGTAGGTAGTAGTAACACAGAGCCAAACTCAATAATAACAGAATAATGAGCGCATTAAAATTAATTATAACAAAAGAGTTCAACCAACGTGTCAAGAAAAAAAGCTTTATTATCAGCACATTGATAGCTCCCTTATTCTTCGCATTTATGATGGTTGCCCCTGCACTTCTTGTGACTTATGGCACAGATAATGAAAGCACAGCCAGTAATATTATGGTGGTAGACAAGACCGATAGCATAGGTAGAGAACTGCATTCGGGTGATGCTGTAAAATATGATCTGAAAAATATAAGCGAAGATGATGGCAAGGAGATAGTGAAAAACAGTGCCAGCTATCAAGCTTTGCTAGTGATCCAACCAAATGATCAATTTTTACTATACACCA
>JAVVZN010000313.1:0-486 GCA_036650555.1 Rikenellaceae bacterium | reverse complement strand
TCTATTCAAACATTAGACATTATCAATAGTAATGTAACAGACATTGTTCGCCAACACAAGATAAAAAGCTACGACATAAAAAATATTGATGCTATAATTGCCGACATCAATTTAAAAATTGATATGAAGAGCTACAAGCTAACCGAGGAGGGCGAAAAGAAGGTGTCGAATGCAGTGCCAATTGCCACAGGTTTCATATTCAGTATTCTGATCTACATGTTTATATTGATGTATGGCAATCAAGTGTCGATGAGTGTGATAGATGAGAAAAGCAGCAGGGTCGTTGAACTTATCGTGTCGCAGGTCAAACCATTCTGGCTCATGATGGGAAAGATTATAGGAATAGGACTTGTTGGACTTACACAGTTTGTGATATGGATGGGATTGTCGCTGATAATCTCCTCGATTGTGAAATCTGTCATTATGCCCGATATTGACATTACACAACTCAGCAGCTCAACCGACGCACTAAGACAAGCAGGCATC
>JAVVZN010000312.1:0-2489 GCA_036650555.1 Rikenellaceae bacterium | reverse complement strand
GAGATACGATGTTTGCCAAGAGTAACATTGTAGTTTCCTGTTACCTCAAACAAGTAGTCGTTCTTATCGCTTTGTGCGATAGTGGCTTTACCTCCCTCTTTTTGACCATATAGTGTGGTTTTAGGAAGATATACAGAACGTTTGTTGTAGTTACGGTCGATACCTGCGGTTGCTTTGAATGTCAAATCTTTGATAGGTTTAAATTCCACAAAAGATGTTCCAAGCAAACGTTGCATGTTTGTTTTATCTGTAATGTTGAGTAGTGATGATGGATTAGGAAGATAAGCAGCCATTGGGTTTAGTGAATATTTGCCATCTTTATCATAAACAGGAATGATAGGAGCAAAGTTACTTGCACTGATTAGCAGACCTGCATTCTCATTGGCTCCATCACCGATTGCAGCATTGTCGAAACGGTTACGGTTGAATGTTAGGTTTATACCAGCCTTAAACATTTTGCCTATTTGTTGGTCTAAATTAACACGTGCATTGAAACGATCCATGCTACTATTTCTTACAGCACCATCTTGGTCGAAATAGTTCATTGACACTAAATATTGAGTAGTTTTGCTACCTCCGTTTAGTGATATGCTGTGTTGGTGTTGGAAACCATTGCGAGTAACCTCATCATACCAATTTGTATCAACTGTATTGTCTTTGATCTGTTGGTCGGAGAACGATGGTTTGAAACCATTCAAGTTTGCAGCACCTGCACCATAAGGATACATCTTGTTTTTCATGAGAAAGTTTTCTCTATCCCATGAATTCAGACCTGTCATAAACTCTTCAGCATTTAAAAACTCAGGTTTACGAGCGTGTGTTTGCCATGCAACGTTGCCAGAGTATTGCACTGTGACACGTCCTTCTTTACCACGTTTTGTGGTGACGATGATCACACCGTGACCTGCACGAGAACCATAGATTGCAGTTGCAGAGGCATCTTTCAATACGGTGATAGACTCAATATCGTTAGGGTTCAGTGTGGCCAACACATTATCTTTTGGACCGCCATTATAACGTTCACCGCCTGGTTCACCACTACCTGAGATAGGGAAACCGTCGATAATAATAAGTGGGTCGTTACCAGCACCAGTTGAGGCTGCACCACGAATATTGAAGTTGGTTTGTCCGCCCGGTTGAGCAGAGATTGTTTGAACCTTCAAACCTGCTGCTTTACCAGCTAAAGCTTGAGATATAGAACTGTAAGTTGATACTGGAGAATCACCAAAACTTACAGATGAAATAGATCCAGTTAAATCTCTTTTACGTTGAGTTCCATAACCAATAACCACAACATCGTCAGTTACTAGAGCAGATGTCTTTAAGGTAATCTGAACGTTTGATTGAGTTCCAACTGTTAAAGTTGCTGGTTCGTAGCCAAGGAATGAAATCTCTAATATAGATGTATTTGAAACATTTTTAATTTCAAATTTACCATTTCCATCGGTAATTGCACCATTTGCTGTGCCTTTAATAAGCACTGTTGCACCTATAACTGGTTGTCCAGTTTCGTCGATAACAATACCTGTTATCGCTTTTTTTGATTGTTCTACCGTAGAAGAAACAATATCGCCATTTGTTACTAAGCTTGGTTCTGCTTGCGACGACAATGTGCTTGAGGCAGCGATAATTGCCATAATAGCACATTTTCCAAATAAGGCAAAACCGCTTGTGTAGTTTTGTTCCATTTTGTAATTTTTTAAGGTTAGTTATTTTGTTCTTAATTTTTTTGCATATTTGAAATATACAAAATTTCACCTCCTTTCACTATATATTATAGCATATTTTGCTTTTCTTCTTTTTTATTTAATCATAGGCATAAATTATATGTGTGAATATATATTGTAACCATTTGTAACTATCAGTACATCAAGTTGTTGTTAAATCAGCTTTAAAGCCCATCTTAATATTGTGTTTATAGCTTAAACGCCTTACAATTAATAAGCTATGTGTAATTATTAATTGCTTTTGTAAGTTTTATAAATCAGTTTAATTACATTTAAATATACCAGGTATATATTTAATTTACAACAATTATTTCAAGATTTGTGATTATTTTTTTGAGAAAAAAATATTTATTTATAAATCCATTGAATACTAGTATAATATACTAGTATAAAAATAGAGTTAGAGATTCTATATTTTGTTTTTATCGTATATGTTCAAATGAAGTTTTTTGCTTTATAAAATAATTATATTAAATAACTACCTTGAGCTTTTGAAATATAATTAGTCATCCCTTAAAAACGCACAAATAGTCTACTATTTAATAAGTTAACTCTTAAAATAGTTTAAAATCTGTGAAATGTGTGCCGTTTCCGTGGAAAGTAATCCTAAGGCACTTTTTCAGCGACGACTAATTAGTTGGTTGCAGGGAATGTTGCAAATAAATAGAAATGGTTGCCTTTGTTTTGCTTTTAGCAATTAAAGACAACCACATATGGTGATCTAGACAGGGCTCGAACCTGTGACCTACAGATTAGAAATCT
>JAVVZN010000311.1:0-2491 GCA_036650555.1 Rikenellaceae bacterium | reverse complement strand
TCAATTCTGGAGAATCACCGTTTTCAATAACCACTTTCTTGTCGTAGATCTCATCATTGACAGATTGGAAATCCCACTTATCAACAACTTGTTCCTCAAGGAAACGAGTGTCACCTGGATCATCAATTCTGACTTTGTTCATCATCTGACGGACAATAACCTCAAAGTGCTTGTCGTTGATCTTCACACCCTGCATACGGTAAACCTCTTGAATCTCGTTTACGATATATTCTTGAACTTTAGTAGGACCTAAGATTGCTAGAATGTCGGCAGGAGTTGTAGCTCCGTCAGACAATGGCATACCTGCTTTTACATAGTCATTTTCTTGTACAAGAATCTGACGTGCAAGAGGCACAAGATATTTAACTAGCTCACCAGTACGTGAGGTAACGATTATTTCACGATTACCACGTTTGATCTTACCAAATGAAATTTCACCGTCAATCTCAGAAACCACAGCAGGATTTGAAGGGTTACGAGCCTCAAACAACTCAGTAACACGAGGAAGACCCCCTGTAATATCGCCGGCTTTACCAGCAACACGTGGTATCTTAATCAATATATCTCCAGCCTTAACGTCGGCATCTTCTTTTACAACGATGTGTGCACCAACTGGTAAGTTGTATTGTCGTTGCTCATCAGTGGCATCATTAAGAATTTTGATAACTGGGTTCTTAGTTTTATCACGAGTTTCAATGATAACTTTCTCGCGGAAACCTGTTTGCTCATCAGCCTCATCACGATATGTGACACCTTCAACAACACTCTCGAAAGAGACTTTACCATCATATTCTGAGATGATAACAGCGTTGTATTGATCCCATTCACAGATTAAATCGCCTTTACTTACCATAGCGCCATCTTGAATATAGAGAATAGCACCATAAGGCACAGCATGATTATATAGGGTGATGCCTGTGTTTATATCAACAATACGAAGTTCTGAAAGACGACTGATAACAATTTTCTCAACAGAACCATCAGATTTAACTTTGTTAGCTACTTTAAGATCGTCTATTTCTACTCTACCTTCATAACGCGCAATGACTTTATTGGCAGCAGCAACGCCACCAGCAACACCACCGACGTGGAATGTACGAAGAGTAAGCTGTGTTCCCGGCTCTCCGATTGACTGTGCAGCAATTACGCCCACAACCTCACCGAGTTGAACCATTTTACCAGTTGAAAGGTTACGTCCGTAGCATTTGCCACAAACACCTTTTTTCGATTCGCATGTAAGCACCGAACGAATTTCAACTTGTTCTATTGGCGATTTCTCAATCTCCATAGCAACATCTTCTGTGATCTCCTCACCAGAAGAGATGATCAACTTCCCTGTTAGAGGATGTATAACATCGTGAACAGCAGTACGACCTAAAATTCTTTCATATAAAGTTTCAACAACATCCTCATTACGTTTGATAGCTGTTGCACTCAAACCACGAAGTGTGCCGCAGTCGGTTTCGTTTATGATAACATCTTGAGCCACATCAACCAAACGACGAGTAAGGTATCCAGCATCGGCAGTTTTAAGGGCGGTATCGGCAAGACCTTTACGCGCACCGTGGGTAGAGATGAAATATTCAAGAACTGATAGCCCCTCCTTAAAGTTTGAAAGGATCGGATTTTCAATAATCTGAGCACTTTCTGAACCTGACTTCTGAGGTTTTGCCATCAAACCACGCATACCTGTAAGCTGACGAATCTGCTCTTTAGAACCACGAGCTCCAGAATCAAGCATCATATACACTGGGTTGAAACCTTGATCATCTTCAGTAAGTTGCTTAAGCACCGTATGAGTCAATTTGGAGTTTGTGTGCGTCCATATATCGATGATTTGGTTGTAACGCTCATTGTTAGTGATAAGACCCATGTTGTATGACTCCATCACCTCTTCAACTTGCGCATAACCATCGTTTACAAGCGCCTCTTTCTCCTCTGGAATGATTACCGCATCGAGGTTGAACGAAAGTCCACCTTTGAATGCCATTTGATAACCAATACCTTTGATGTCATCAAGGAAGTTTGCAGTGCGGGCAGCACCCGACTCCTTCATAACAGTTCCGATAATATCACGAAGTGATTTCTTTGTAAGTAGCTCATTTATATAGCCAACTTCAGCAGGTACATGTTGATTGAATAATATACGTCCGATAGTTGTCTCTAATAGTTCGCTCTTCTGACCCTCTTTCTTCACCAAAAGTTTAACCATGGCGTGAAGATCAGCTCTTTTCTCATTATAGGCGATGATTGCCTCCTCTGGAGAGTAGAAAATCAAACCTTCACCTTTAATTCCTTTACGTGGTTTGGTCATGTAGTATAGACCAAGCACCATGTCTTGAGAAGGAACAGTGATAGGAGCACCATTTGCAGGGTTTAGAATATTGTGTGAACCAAGCATAAGAATCTGAGCCTCCAAAATGGCAGCATTGCCAAGCGGAAGATGCACAGCCATCTGGTCACCATCGAAGTCGGCATTGAATCCGGTGCA
>JAVVZN010000310.1:0-2494 GCA_036650555.1 Rikenellaceae bacterium | reverse complement strand
TAAACGAACGAGCTGTCTACCTACATATCATGGAAGATGTGCTTGGTTGGGTTGCAGTGCTTGCCATGAGCATAGTGATGTTGTTTACCAATCTACCCATACTCGACCCTATTATGTCGATCGCAATTAGCATTTGGGTGCTAATCAATGTGTATGGAACCCTAAAAAGCACATTCAAAATATTTCTTCAAGCTATTCCTGATGAGCTGAACATAGACCAACTAAAAAGTAGCATAGAGGAGATAAAAGAGATAGAAAACATCCACGATCTACACGTATGGACATTAGACGGGACATCGCATGTGATGACACTTCACGTCACAACATCTGCAAGCGATAAATCGGATTTAAAAGAACAGATATACGCCATTGGCCACAACTACCATATTGAACATATCACCATAGAGTTTGAATCTGGCTCCGACAAATGTGAATATAATTCGTGTAAATTATAACGGCTTCTTACTAAAATATTTTATTATAGCTGCACCTCTAAAATATATCAACAGCGAGCTGACGATGATTAACATCCCAGCCACAGTGCTGAATGTTGGATGTTCGCCTTCAAGCATTATCCAACTTAAGACTGCCCCCAACACAGGATTTATCAGACGACACATATTTATATCAGAAACTTTTGTTCCTTTGACTCTAAGAGCTATAAACCATAGACTAAATGAGAATGTGGAGATCACAATCAATATACTAAGACTAACATAAAAGCCTAGTGGTTTCCCAATAAACGGATGAAATCCTTCGGCAGCAACACCAACACCATAGATCATCATACCTCCAAAGAACATCTGAACAGCATTTAGAAATATTGGATTTACGTTTACCTTCTCTTCCGACACTTTTATCGCAGCGTAGCCCTGCAACACAATATTAAGCAGCAAAAGGACAATACCACATATTTCACGCAAATCCAACGGCCGCCCATCGTGTCCCATACCCACAATAAGCAGTAGACCAATGAAACTCATCACTATACTTGCAACTTTATAGCTGTTTAGTTTGTCGTTACTAGCTATTAGATGCGCCAAAAGCACATTGACAAGTGGAGTCATACCCATCACAATAGAAGAAACAGCACCACTCACAAAATCTACTCCGAAATAGAAAGCAGTGTACCCCATAAACATATTGATTAGTATGAGGTTGAGATATAGTTTTCGTCCATCCCATATCTCTCTCCACATGCCTTTATGCCATGTGTATGCCAACAGAATAATGCCCACTGTTGAAAATCGCAAGCCTGCGAAGTTCATCGGAGTGAAATCATAGCTGAGCCCTTGTTTGATAAATGGATTTACAATCGACCATAATATGGAGGCGATTATGGCATATATTAGCCCTTTTTTCATCGGTAACGTACGTTGATTGATTTACAAATATACCCAAAAAAATTTGCGTGACACAGATTTTTTTATTAAAAACTAAAAATGCCACCGAAAGGTGGCATTTTATCAATCTTATCTTTAGATTTGTTGTGGGAGTACATGGATTCGAACCAAGGACCCTCTGCTTGTAAGGCAGATGCTCTGAACCAACTGAGCTATGCTCCCATTATTGTTTTAAGACGGTGCAAAGGTAATACAAAAATTTAATTATGCAAATAAATTAAAATAAAAAATTACCTTTGTATAATTATCATTATATATTTTAACACTTTTAATGCTGTTGGATATAGCACTAATAGCCACATTCAATCAATAGGTTGAATATGTATATTAGTGTTTGGCATCGTATTTTTCAAAACGCAAAATAGGAATTAATTATTTTATTTAATTCCTTTGTATATATAGGTATTGTTTTTTACCAAAAAATAAATGAAATGGAACTAAGGAGCTTAACCACAATCACAGGAAGAAAAATGGCAGGGGCACGCGCTTTATGGCGTGCAAACGGAATGAAAGAGGAACAATTTGGCAAACCTATTATTGCCGTGGTCAATTCATTCACACAACTTGTGCCTGGTCATGCTCATCTTAAAGACGTGGGTCAGAGAGTCAAAGCAGCAATAGAGGCTCGTGGTTGTTTTGCAGCAGAATTCAACACCATTGCTATTGATGATGGTATTGCTATGGGGCACGACGGCATGTTGTATTCACTGCCATCACGTGATTTGATTGCTGATTCGGTTGAATATATGTGTAATGCACATAAAGTTGATGGCATGGTTTGTATTTCAAACTGTGATAAAATCACTCCAGGCATGCTTATGGCAGCTATGCGACTGAATATTCCTACTATATTTGTTTCTGGAGGACCAATGGAAGCAGGACACGTAGGAGATAAAGCACTCGATTTGATAGACACTATGGTGATGGGTGCCGATAAAAATGTCAGCGATGAATCACTCGCACTGATAGAACGGAATGCTTGCCCAACATGCGGATCGTGTTCAGGAATGTTCACTGCAAACTCTATGAACTCATTAAATGAGGCACTAGGGTTGGCACTTGCCGGAAACGGAACATTGCTTGCCACACAC
>JAVVZN010000309.1:0-2517 GCA_036650555.1 Rikenellaceae bacterium | reverse complement strand
AGTTCACTAGTGTCGGATGAATAACCAGCAAGCCAATCAATTATATTTAAGCTGCTATTAAAAAATGGAGCATTATTCAAAGGTAGATATGCAGGTTTTATGGTTACTCCCCACTCAATCATTCCTGTGTCGGGGGTGTCTATTCCCATGATACAATCTAGTAGAGCAGAAACTGCACGCACCTCGCGCGACAAGAAAATTACCTTATCGCCTTTTTCGATGGTAAACGATATTTTGTCGAATAATTTCTGTCCGTCGATAGTTTTACTTAATGAATCGACAGCTAGTATTTTTGTTCCAGGTTCACGTTCCATCTGAAATATAATACCCGGATATTTACGCATTGAAGGTTTTATCTCCTCTATATTCAACTTTTCTATCATCTTCTTACGGCTTGTAGTCTGCTTGCTCTTAGCCACATTTGCACTAAAGCGTTGAATAAATTCAAGAAGTTCTTTTTTCTTTTCTTCTGCCTTTTTATTTTGTTGTGCAGCCTGACGAGAGGCTAGCTGGCTAGATTCGTACCAGTAGCTGTAGTTCCCAGCAAAAAGATTTATGTCGTTGTAGTCTATATCTATTGTGTGGGTTGAAACCGAGTCGAGAAAGTGACGGTCGTGCGATACGACAAGCACTGTGTTCTCACAATTTGAAAGATAATTTTCTAGCCAAGTCACTGTGTTTAAGTCGAGGTCGTTTGTTGGCTCATCTAAGAGTAAGTTGTCGGGTTTGCCGAAAAGGGCTTGTGCAAGCAGCACACGCACTTTATCTTTAGGATTGAGATTTGCCATCAAATCACCATGAAGGCTCTCTTTTATTCCTAGACCACTGAGCAGCTGTGCAGCGTCGTTCTCAGAATTCCAACCATCCATCTCAGCAAATTTCTCCTCCAAGAGGGCGGCTTGAACACCATCTTGCTCTGAGAAATCTTCTTTCATGTAGATTGTGTTTTTAGCTTGCATTATATCCCACAACGGACGATGCCCAATGAGCACAGTATCAAGAACAGTGTAGGTGTCGAATTCAAAGTGATCTTGCTGTAAAACCGACAACCTCTCGCCTGGTCCAAAAGTTACCAACCCTTTAGAGGCATCTATCTGACCGCTTAAAACCTTCAGAAAAGTTGATTTTCCTGCACCGTTTGCGCCGATAACGCCATAGCAATTGCCGGGGGTAAATTTAAGATTAACATCTTTAAAAAGAACACGTTTGCCAAATTGGACTTCTAAATTTGATACTGAAATCATTATTACTATATTATTGTAAGTTATTTATACCTATGGAGCAAATTTTGTACAAAGGTACTTTATTTGTTATCTTTACACAAACAATAGCGTAAATTTAATCTATATGGATTGTAATATTAGCAATATAGTCGCCGCTCAATGTAGATATTTTGAAAGCGGAGCAACTCTTTCAATCAACTATCGTAAAAAGTTATTGGCAAAACTGAAGGCTTCAATCATAGCATACGAAAACGATGTTTTAAATGCTTTTAAAACCGATCTCTCTAAATGTGAGTTTGAAGCGTATGCCTCTGAAATGTATATTGTTTACGATGAGATAGATCTGCACATAAAAAAGTTAAGCAGGTGGTCAGCAACATCCTACAAAACCCCATCTATCATATCATTCCCATCTATCAGCTCCATAAGAAAAGAGCCGAGAGGTGTGGTACTTATCATCTCTCCGTGGAACTATCCGTTTAATCTGCTTTTTATGCCTTTGATAGGTGCTATCTCGGCTGGATGTACCGCTATTCTAAAACCATCTCCTCAGAACAAAGCTCTAAACCCTGTGATAGAAAATATCATTGCCAACACCTTTTCTCCCACTCAAGTGGCAGTGATTGAGGGTGGCGCAGAGATTGTTGATGCACTTCTGGATCAACGCTATGACTATATATTCTACACAGGATCAGAAAATTTTGGACGCGAGGTGATGAGTCGTGCTGCGCAGCGATTAATCCCAGTTACCTTAGAGCTAGGTGGTAAAAGTCCAGTCATAGTAAATAGCGATGCTGATCTTACATCGGCAGCACGGCGAATTGTGTGGGGTAAACTTCTAAATGCTGGGCAGACATGCGTGGCACCCGACTACATGTTTGTGCACGAAGATGTGTGCGACGAGCTGATTAGCATGATGATACGAGAGATTGAAACAAGATACGCAATACCAATAAAAAAATGTGCCGAATATGGCCGACTTATATCTGAGGATCACACATTAAGAGCACAAGAGATGATACAAGAGGTGCGCTCTAAAGTAATCTATGGAGGTGATGTTGATATAAAAGAGAGATATGTTGCGCCAACACTTGTGGTCAATCCACCGATTAATTCTAAGGTGATGCAAGAAGAGATCTTTGCGCCAATACTTCCAATCATAACTTACAACACATTAAGCCAGCCGATAGAACACATACGTTGCAATCCGCATCCGCTTGCACTCTACTATTTTGGTGCTTCTAAAAAAGATATTAACAATATTTTAAATTTCACAACATCTGGTGGTGTGTGC
>JAVVZN010000308.1:0-2518 GCA_036650555.1 Rikenellaceae bacterium | reverse complement strand
GCTACACCATCGGCACCAGCAGGACCAGCAGGACCAGCTGCGCCTGTTTCACCAGCAGGACCAGCTGCGCCTGTTTCACCAGTTGCGCCTGTTGCACCAGTTGCGCCTGTTGCACCATCCCATACTGTTTTAACGCCAGTAGCCCCTGAAAATGTAATTTTTAATCCAGAGATTGTTTTACCTTTCTCTTCTTTGGTGATAACTGCAACATCTTTGATTAAGATTCCACCATCAATTGCCGTTTTTAGGGTTGTGGTTAAATCAGTTAATGATTTAATATCTTGTGTATTTTGATCAACTTGATTTTTTAGGTCATCAAAATCACTCTTTTTCGCGCATCCAATTGCGACGAAAACAACCATAGCGCAAAGCGCCAATCGTTTAAAAAGTTTTTTCATAGTAAGTTAATTTAGTAGTGTAGGTGTTTTTGTTATTCTGATTTTTAAATTCTGATTTTTTTTAATTCATCTATATATGGTTACTATTTAATAGTAAAAACCATAGATAATTGCCTATGTAAATGGTTTAACAAAGGTATGTTTATTTAAATCTATATAATTAAGGTAAATATGCAAATTGTAAAAATTAGATATACAATTAATCAAAATAGAATCTGCAAATTGTGAAAACTATACACAGAATAAAACAACTTATATATATATTTTTTTTGGTTACTAATTTATATATTTTATCTTTGTATAATATTAATTATAAATACACATATATGTCATATAATTTTCATAATTTTAAATATTATATTACAATATTATTGATAATCCTATTTCTTATAGCAGGGCACATTTACTGTTATTATGAGCATATTCCTATATTTCCAACGATACGATTAATTGGAATGACGATCCAAACAAGTTTATGCCTACTAGGCACAATTTTTTTGTTATCTCGTTCATGGAATATTCAATCACGTAGGGTATTTGCATTTTCATTAGGGATGTATGCTCTGACTGGCATTATCAATTTGTTTATTTTCATTATGAATCCAAGTCATATAACAATAACCTTCCAATTATTAGGACCCATTCCAATGATATATGGCAATATATTCGCATTAGTTTGTTTGCTATACCCAATTTCATTACTACATATAGGCAAAACTACTCTTTGGCATTACATTATTTATTTTCTACCATTATTAATAACAGGACTTATATACTATGTCATAATATTTGTGTTTAAATTGCCTATGACAGAAATTAACAACCAGCATGAATTACTCGCAAACATTGGCAAGTTCGATGTATGGTTCCGTTTCACCATTTTTATATATCCTATATTTATTATAGTTAAATTACTGTATGACAAGAAAAAATATGAGCAATGGTGTAAAGAAAATTACTCTAATAGTGAATATATCAATCTAACATGGATTAACTATTACATTTTTGGCTATTTTATCTTGCTCTGCTCCTACTTAGTATTGATCATAGGACATAACATACAAAATATGCTTATGCACAATCTTTGTTTTATTATATTTTTTGGATACTGCTTGAATGGGGTGATTCATCAAGCAATTCCACCAACAGATGATGATACGGAAGATAATATTTTAGATCTAGATCAACAAACTACCTTTAGCGACGACACACCACACGATGAATCGTATGATAGCTACGATAAATATCGCTTTGTAGATATGGTACCACAGTATAAGATCACCCTTGAACAATGGATGATCAAAGATAAGCCATACCGAAACAAAGATTTCAAATTAATCGACGTAATGAAAGTGCTACCACTCAACAGAAGCTATATATCTCGTATGTTCAATGACACATACGGCGAAACATTTCTTGATTTCGTTATGCGTTATCGCATCGACGATAGCACCAACATCTTACTAACACATCCAGACATGACAATTGCACATATTGCACAGATATGTGGATTCAGCTCTCCGTCGGTATTTGGCAGAGCATTTCTAAAGATCAATGGGATGACACCGAAACAATATCGGGATTTGCATTTGAAAAATATCGAGAGTATAGTAGTCAATAGCTAATTTACGAAAAAACCACCCAAAACATAAATTTTGGGTGGTTTAATGTGGAGCCGGAGAGAGTCGAACTCTCGTCCAAATAAGGAACTACATAGCCTTCTACATGTTTAGCTTTTGTTAAATTGTGGGACGAAGTGAAGGTCAAAAGCTTACCCGATGCTCCATCTTATGCTATAAATTTCATCTACACACATAGCCGTCTGCGTAAACTATCTTTTATTGAATGATACTCGATTGTAAAGTGAGTTAAAAGCGGACTCACTCTACCGAGTACTCGTTCTCGCGCTCCTAGAGCAGAGAATTAAGCCGTTTTACATGGTAAAACTAAGCAGCGAGTTGATAGCTATTATTGCCATTTGAAACTTGAGTGTTGATATTTAAGAGCTACCACACAACGCTCTACATGCTTACCACATAACTCTGCCTACTGTCAAAACCGGTCGGCCCCATGATTAGTGATGCTGCAAATATAATACAAAAAAATGAAACGGCATTAAA
>JAVVZN010000307.1:0-2527 GCA_036650555.1 Rikenellaceae bacterium | reverse complement strand
AAACATTGACAGATGGTGAGATTGAGCATGTGATGAGCAACTTGATTTTCCAGTTTGAGAAAAACTGTGGAGCCGTTGTGAGAAAATAATTGCAATTTGTTTATTGTTTTGTTGTCGGTCAAAGAATGTTAATATAGATAAAAGTAAATATACTTAAAATTAAAAAATAGTAATAATGCGCCATTTCACATCGGTTTCCGATATAGGGCAGTTAGACATAGCTCTAAAGGAGGCATTTGAAATAAAATCTAATCGATTTAGCAACTGTAATGTAGGTAAAAATATTACTTTGTTAATGGTTTTTTTTAATTCTAGTCTTAGAACACGTCTGAGCACTCAGAAAGCAGCAATGAATTTGGGATTAAACACGATTGTGCTTAATGTTAATAGTGGAGCATGGAATCTGGAAACAGAACGTGGTGTCATTATGGATGGCGATAAACCAGAACATTTGTTGGAAGCTATCCCTGTGATGGGATGTTATTGCGACATCATTGCCGTTCGTTCGTTTGCCTCTCTCACCGATCGTGATGCTGATTACAACGAGCAGATTCTGAATCAGTTTATAAAATATTCAGGCAAACCAGTGGTGAGCATGGAGGCTGCAACGCGTCATCCGCTCCAATCACTAGCCGATCTTATCACAATAGAAGAGTACAAAACTACTGCTCGTCCTAAGGTAGTTATGAGTTGGGCTCCGCATCCCAAAGCTCTCCCACAGGCAGTTCCAAACTCTTTTGCCGAATGGATGAGAGCCACCGATTACGACTTTGTTATTACTCAACCAGAGGGTTATGAATTATCGGAGGAGTTTACACGTGGGGTGAAAATAGAATACGACAGACAGAAGGCATTTGAAGGAGCCGATTTCGTCTATGCTAAAAACTGGTCAGCATATAGTGGTGATAACTACGGTAAAATATTGTCTACCGACAGAAGTTGGACGGTTGATAGCAAAATTATGAGCATCACAAACAATGCGTATTTCATGCACTGTCTGCCGGTTAGAAGAAATATGATTGTAACGGATGAAGTAATAGAATCTGAAAGATCAATAGTGATTCCAGAGGCTGCAAACCGTGAAATATCGGCGCAACTTGTTTTAAAACGTATAATCGACACTTTAAAATAGTTCTCCATCAATTACACCTATAAGATGAAAAAAATATTAGTTTTACTGCCGCTATTGATTCTTTACTTCGTTTTCAGCTGCAAAAAAGAAGATGCACCTAATAAATATGCATCGTTTAGCGCATCGACAGTAGAAGTTCCTGCATCGCAAGACAAATACGGTCTTCGTATATCTAGCAACCTTACTACATGGACCTTATCGGTAGACGATAAATCGCCATGGGCTAGAATAACAGGAGATGCCTCGCGTGACAGCTCAGCGACAATATATATTGAGATGGATAAAAATCTCGATACGCTAAAACGTACCGCCACATTCACCATCACTTTCATGCTTGAAAAAGAGGAAACTCGCACGGTTAAATTGGTGCAGCTAGGGGAGCCTAAAGCCATTATAGTTGATATAGACACTCTGTTTGTGCCAGCGTTAGGTGGAGTTCAGATAGTTCCGATAAACTCAAATTTGGAGTGGAGTGCAGTTGCTTCAAAGCCATTTGTTGCTATTGAAAGCGATGGATTGACAAAATCAATGGTTAAAAAAGATCTGAAACTTAACTTTGCCCCAAATAATGCACTCGGTTTCCGTTTGACTCAAATAACAGTGAAACAAAAAGATGTTAGCTTTGAATCTAATTTCATAGCATATCAATATGGCTTAGCTACTATAACCACAGATAGCCTTGCACTTGTCGATCTTTATAATGCAACAGATGGTGCAAATTGGATTAAAAAATGGGATTTACATCAGCCTTTAAAAAAATGGTATGGTGTGACTGTTAGTGCAGTAAAGAGTGGACAGAGAGTTACTCAACTTAATCTTGCGGTTAATAATCTCGTTGGAACCATCCCTGCATCTATATCTGGTCTTAGTTTCCTCGAAGAGTTAGCTTTACAAGATAATAAACTTAGTGGCGATATACCTGGGTCGATAGGAGATCTCTACTCGTTAAGATACCTATACTTATATAATAATAAGCTAACCGGTGCCATCCCTGCCACTCTCTCTGCGATTCCTTTTATAGATCGTATTCGTTTAGGTGGAAATTTATTGTCGTCAGACATTCCTGAAGAATTAGGCAATTTGAAATATTTAAAGATATTCAGTGTCGAAAACAATAACATAACAGGTACGTTGCCCGAAAAGTTAGGGGCCTCTACTGTGCTAGAAAATATCTATGTGCAAGGCAATAAATTGCGTGGAACTATACCAAGCTCCTACACAAAAAATGTTAAGTGGAAGACATGGAGTGCTCAATTATACATTTGTCCGCAACAAACAGGCTTCGGATTCTATAATTGTCCAAGATAATATTACCACTTAAAACGGTGATAGTAAGTATATTAACGATCTTTATGGCATTATAGACAAAAAAATATTAACACATTTATTTGAAAG
>JAVVZN010000306.1:0-2529 GCA_036650555.1 Rikenellaceae bacterium | reverse complement strand
CTAAGCGTTGAAATAATATTTTGGATCTTTATCTTTATTGTATTCTATACCTATATAGGGTATGGGATGTTACTTTATTTTTTAGTAAAGATAAAAGAGTTGGTAAAAGGTAAACATATGCTCTCTTTGCCTAACGATCTTCCTGAGGTCACTCTTCTGATTGCTGCATACAACGAGCAAGATATTATTGCCGCCAAAATGAACAACACTCTTTCTCTCGACTATCCACCGACACGTCTTAAAATAGTTTGGGTAACCGATGGATCGAATGATAAAACGTGTGAATTGCTCTCAGCATACAAAGATGTTGAAGTGTTGTTTGAACCTACCAGAATGGGTAAGTCGGCTGCACTAAATAGGGCTATGAATTTTATTCATACCCCTATTGTTGTATTTACAGATGCCAACACAATGATATGTTCTGAGGCAATAAAAGAGATTGTAACTCAATTCACCGATCCAAAGGTGGGATGTGTGGCAGGAGAGAAGAGAGTAGCACAGCTCTCTATGCAAGATGCAACTGCTGGTGAAGGAATTTATTGGAAATATGAGTCCACCCTTAAAGATCTCGACTATCGTCTTTATTCTGCCGTTGGTGCGGCAGGTGAGTTGTTTGCTATCCGCACATCACTTTTTGTACAACTACCCAATGACACGCTTCTCGACGATTTTGTGATGTCGATGAAAATTGCGCAAAAAGGCTACAAAATATCTTATTGTAGTCGAGCCTATGCTCTTGAAAATGCGTCGGCCGACATTTCTGAGGAGTCAAAGCGTAAGATAAGAATTTCTGCTGGTGGGATTCAATCTGTGGTGCGTCTATATCCGCTACTCAATATTTTTAGATATGGAATATTGTCTTTTCAATATATCTCTCACCGTGTGTTACGATGGTCAATAACCCCCTTACTTGTGTTTCTACTCTTACCTTTAAATATTTATTTAGCAATAAAACTAGGATTTACGTCGCTCTATGGTGTAGTTCTTCTTTTTCAGGGGTTGTTCTATTTACTAGGTATTTGTGGTTATATATTAAATAGGCGAAAAATAAAAAATAAATTAATGTTCATTCCTTACTATTTTCTCTTTATGAATTTAAGTGTTTTACGAGGTGTGTTGTATCTTCAAAGTCATAAAGGAAGTGGTGTATGGGAAAAAGCGCAAAGAAAAAATGGGTAAAAAGGCAACATTATTACTAACAGTGACACTACTACGTTTGTTGTCGCTAATAATTGCAATATTGGCAGTAGTAGGCTGGTTTGCACAAATGGTATCTCCAGGCAAATCTTGGTTCGTATCATTAATGGCTTTGGTTCTTATGTTTCTTATTGTATTGAATGTTCTTTTCTTCCTGTTTTGGGCTTACAAAAGAAGTTGGTGGTCGTTAATTCCACTTTGTGCGGTGTTGCTTAATTATGATTATATTTCCTCAATCGTTCAGATTGATCTACGCAGTGATGACGAAATCTTAAATACAGATTTAAAGGTAGCCACATACAATATTCATGGATCGAATAGTAAAGAATTTTATCTTGATTTGATTGATATTATGACATATCTAAATAATGAAAAAGTAGATGTCGTCTGTTTTCAAGAGTTCAGCGATGACTCAACCAAAAGAATAGATCCAATATTTAAAGTCTATCCATATAACATTACTTTCACTGCAAATGTTAAGGGGATGCAGCTTGCTATATTTAGTAAATATCCATTGATAGATCCTAAATTCATACGTTTCAAGGAGACATCAAATAGTGCCATGCTTGCTGATGTAATCTATAATTCACGGCCGATACGAATCTTCAATATTCATTTTCAAACAACAAATATAAATCAAAGTAAAACTGAGATAGCACAAGTGAAAGACTTAGGCATTGAGAACCCAATTGGTAAACAGGCCTTTGATGTTGTGATGCAGCGTGTTGCAGGCAACGCATCGCAACGATCTGAACAGGTTACCGCAATTCGACATAGAATAGATTCAATTTTGGTTGATAAGCCGATGATTGTGTGTGGCGATTTCAACGACACCCCTTCATCCTACACCTATCATCAAATTAGTAAAGGTATGAATGACGGATTTAAAACATGTGGAAAAGGATATGCCTACACATATAAACCTCTATATAAATTGTTTAGAATAGATTATATATTTTATAGTAGTGTTTTTAAAGGAGTGAAATACATATCTCCCAGTAAGATATGGAGCGATCATAATCCAGTTTTGCTGGAGTTGAATTGCCGAAATAGATTATAAAAATTTATGATTTAAGCAGTTTAATATATCCAATAATTTTATCAATCACAGATAAGAAGAGTAATATATAGTACATTAATCTTGTCGAACAAAAATGATTTTTTATGAATATGCCAAACGACATAATACATTTAGATGCTGAACCCGATAGCACAAATCATGAGTTTTGGTGGGTTTATAATAGTATTACTAGTGAATATTCATGTTCGCAATCTTTTATGGATATATGTGGCTTTAAGAAGAAATGCTACATAGAAAGTGATTTACTTGCA
>JAVVZN010000305.1:0-2547 GCA_036650555.1 Rikenellaceae bacterium | reverse complement strand
TTCTGCGCCATCATCTATCCTGCTTATCTGTCGGGGGCAAACTTTGGTCTGGCTGCCGATGTGAAACCATCACCGCAAACACCACCAACATTCATTGTGCAAGCCCAAGACGACACAAATTATATTGATAGTGCTCTGTTCTATTACTATGCTTTAAAAGATAATAAAGTTCCTGTCACCATGCACTTATATAGTGAGGGTGGTCATGGTTATGGGTTGCGTCAAACAGGCAAACTGGTCAATACATGGCCTCTAAGGTTTGTGGAGTGGGTTAAATCGTTGTAAAACTTAACAGAAATGTAATTTCTTCTATCATTAATTTACACCTACACAATAAAACAGTCACAGAATGAAAAAGATTCTTACTCTATTTATTCTACTCTTAATCTCTCATGGTGTTGTCAATGCGCAAGAGGTTAATGAGCATGCCATCTTTCGCTTTGTAGCTGGCAAAGACATGCTGTTTTCGCCTTGGGGCGGTAATGGTGAAAATCTACAAAGGATCACTGAATTTATTAATTTACACAAAGAAGCCATCACCTCAGGCGCTACCACCATCTACGTCAATGGTCATTGTGCGAGTGTTGGCTCTACTTCTGAACGTCTGCAACGCACCAAGATGATGAGTAACCGCGTAAAAAGTGAGATTATCATGCGTTGTGGTGTCGCAGAACGCGATTTTACCACTAGTAACTCTACTTTAGCATATGAAGGTGAACGCAACCTTGTGGTGGTAGATATTTCAATTTACTCAAATGAGCCCCTGGTGAAGAAACATCATAGTGATGTTGAACTAGAGCCCAAAGTTGAGCCTAAGGCTGAGCCCAAAGCTGAGCCTTTAGCTGAACCAAAGGCAGAACCACAGGCAGAACCTTTAGTCGAACCAAAATCTGAACCAATGCCAACATCGTTGTCGTCTAAATCCACTGAAAAAATGTCGCGTTGGAGTGTTGGGGCAAATATTGGTATTCCGTTTTTCTGGGGCGATATGGTTTCTATGTCGGCAGGTAAAACCTATGTTGGCATTGCCGCAGGAGCACAGGGTAGTTATCGCATCTCCAAGCTGTTAGGTGTAAGTCTTTCAGCCGATTGGGCGCAAGGCAAGAGCGGAGCGAGAGGCTATGCCAAAAACTATCTCCTCGCACCAAGTGGTATTACTTACTACCACTCACAATCAGGAGGGCAGCCCTATTCAACCTTATACTCAAAAATCTCGGTGGTCAGTATTGGAGTCAGCCTTGATGTGAATATAAATCGTATTTTCTTCAAGAATGCCGCAGATCACAGATTTACAGTATGGGTGTCGCCCACAGTCTACGGTCAGTTTTTCAATGCCGACATCTACACTAAATCAGACGATCATAAATACTCAAACGGTGCCACACAGCCAGATTGCATCTCTTTAGGTTTGGGTGGGGCATTAAGTCTACGTTACAGAGTGTGTCGTAGCATTGACGTGCAGCTCAAAAATAGTCTGATTTGGATAACCGACAATAAATTCGATGGCGTTGTAACTTCTTATGGACAATCAAAACAAAATGCTATGTGGACTCCACAGCTAGGTGTAATTTGGAATATAAGTAATAGATAAAAATTATTGTTACATTCTGCCACCTCTCTATAACCTCATGTTTTTCACTGAAAAACCTTGATTTACCTCGGTAAACCTTTGGTTTCCAAGTATAAAATATACGGCAAAATAGATACAGCAAAATGCACTAATAATTATTTCAATCACATAAAATCACATAAAAATATAATAAGATGAAAAATAAATTTACATTACTGCTTGTTATTGTCTTGACAACATTAATGAGTTGCAATAAAAAAGACCTAGACAACATGCGCGATCGTCTAGCGCAAATCGAAGTGTGGCAGGGGCAGATAAATTCAGATATTGCATCCTTGAAAAAATTGGTTGAAACTCTGGGTGCTCAAGATTATGTTACCAACGTAACACCTCTAGCCGACGGCACGGGTTACACCATAACCTTTGCTAAAAGCGGAGCCATTGTTATTAAAAATGGGAAAGATGGAGCAGACGCTGCTATTGTTGGTGTAAAAAAAGATATTGACGGAAAATATTACTGGACAGTAGGCAATGAATTTATCATTTCTGATGGTAAGAAAATCCCAACCACGGGCGAATCTCCTCGCATTGGCGAGAATGGTAACTGGTGGGTGGGCACCACCGACACCGGCATTAAAGCACAAGGCGATAGTATATTTGCACAAGATGGCATTGACAACTCAAACCCACTTTATGTGGAGCTAACATTAGCAAATGGAACAAAAATACAATTACTACGCAAGCAACTAATCAATATTGAACCTTCAGCCGACGGTGGTCCATATCTGATCGGACCAAATGGCAGAGAAATAGCATTAACTTTTCTTCCAGGTACTTTTGAAACTGGTAGTATTGCAGGAATCAATATTAACATCAAAGGCGATAATGGATCGGAAGAAAATCAATACTATCCATATATAAAAGAAGAAAAACCTAGTGTAGCCCTGCAAGCTGTCCCAAATGCAGCTCCTTTAATC
>JAVVZN010000304.1:0-2554 GCA_036650555.1 Rikenellaceae bacterium | reverse complement strand
TGGATTGTGTTGGTTGGCTTTAAACCCTTCGTCTAATTTTGCACCCCAAACAAAGTCACCAGTGTAGTATGTTCCGCCGCCACCTGAGCTATATGAAGTTTGAACTTCAGGTAGAGCAGTGAAACCTGCCTCAAACATGGTGCTACTATTGAGTGATACTGTCAAACCTTTTGCTCCGTCGGCACCTTTCTTTGTTGTGATAAGAATGGCACCACTACCACCGCGTGATCCATAAAGTGCCGATGCTGTTGCACCTTTTAAAACACTCATGCTCTCTATGTCGTCTGATGCAATGTCGTTTAGCGAAATGTTTGCATATGGCACACCATCAATTACAAGAAGTGGGCTTTCTCCACGAAGTTGGAGCGATGGTGACTCTGCAAATTCGCTACTATTTTTCACATTCAAACCTGCTACCTTACCTGTAAGGGTGGCTGCCACGTTTGCCCCTTTTACAACATTTAGAGCACCCCCATCAATTTTTTGTACTGAATAACCTAGAGCTTTCTCAGATCGTTTGATGCCTAGTGCAGTAACCACAATTTCTTCTGTTACTATTGATTCAACTTGCATAGTAACATTGATTTGTGTGCGTTTCCCAACTAGTTCATCTCGCTTTTTATAGCCAAAAAATGAAAATTCAATGGTGTTTTCTGGTTGCACATTTGCAATACTATATCCTCCAGTTGCAGATGTTATATCGCCTGTTGTAGTGCCTTTGATAATAACAGTTACTCCAGTCATCGGTTTGCCTGTTTCGTCAAGCACTACACCTTTAACACTTTGCTTTTGTTGTGCAACATTAGTTTTAGGTTCGTTTTTTGTGATAATAATGTCTTTGTCGATAATTTTGTAAATGTAATCAGTTCCTGCAAGTGCAGATGTTAGAAGTTCGTTGATAGACGTACCTTCGTAATTCACATTCTTGCTAATTTGATCGTTAAATTCGTCGTTTTTGTAAGAAAAACGGTAGCTACTAGAGCTCTCCACGTAATTAAATAGCTCTCGATATGAGATGCTACTATTGTTTACGCTAAACTTTACAGCTTGCGCAAACGATGCTGTCGCTTGTATTGACGTAATTGTCAATATAATTGCCAACATCATAAATCTGAGTAAAAATCTGTTTCTCATAAGCATGGTTTTAGTTAAATTAAGTTAATTATGTTCGTTTATTTCTCTCTATTATTGTTTGTGCCAAGTTTTATTGTTACCAAACCTTTTACATTCATATCGTAATTGAGTGATACAGCCTCTGATAGTATCTTCATTGTTGAAGTGAATGTATGGCTACGTCGGATTACACCTGTGTAGCGAATTGTTTTTATCTGTTCATCTTTTATAATTATGTTAAGTTCGTAGATGTCACTTATAACCTTAAATACTTCGCTAAGAGGAACATCATCAAATTTATATTCATCATTAATGATGTATTCTTGTGGTTTATGGTTTTCAGTTAGAGTGTATTGTTTTGTTTGTTTGTCGAATATAAGTTGTTCATTAGACGACATGACAACGCTTTTGTAATCCATTGTTGAACTTTTATATTGAAAGTCTACACTCCCACTTATGAGGATTGTTTCGATAAAGTTGTCGTATACGTTTGCCTTGACATTGAATTTTGTGCCTAACACTTTAATCTTACTGTCACCTACAACAACAATAAAATCTTTTTCGCTTTTTACCACATCGAAGTAGGCTTCTCCATCTAGTTTTACAACCCTATGATCGTTGGTTTCAAAATCGTCGTATTTAATATTGCTACCGGGACGTAAAATAACTTTAGTTCCATCACTTAAGATTGTTGCTGATTGATTGTTGTACATTACGGAGATATTATGGATAAATTCATTGTTTTTATCTGTAACCTTAGTAATTATCATAAATAATATCACGGCAACGGCAGCAGCGCTACTTGCACCAATGCAAAAGCCTCTTATTATCTTTTTTATATATATTTTTTCCTGTGTTTCTCTGGTTGCTATTTTTATTTGTAATTCTTTGTTTATCGCATCTGTTATGATATTAGTTTGGATATTTTCAGATGGCTTGAAAAAATGAGTTAGTAGTAGTAGTAAACGATCATTATGTCCGTTTTTTGACCATTCTATTAGTTTTGGGTCTGTGTAGTTTCTTGAGTTTATGCTTTTTAAAATAAGTTTTATTATGCTTTTTTTCATCTGTTAGTCTAGGGTTAATTATGTTGATCTTTATATAAGACGTATGATAATGAAAAATCCCCTAGTGAAGGGGATTTTAATTAGTTGTCGCTGAAAAAGTGCCTTAGGATTACTATAATTATTTATTGTTTTTATCTATTATGTCGTATAGTGCTCGAACGCTATTTTGCCATGTGTGAGTGTGGGCATAATCTATCATTGCCTTTGTGGGTTGTTTGGTTGTATGTTCTGATATTATCTCGTTGATTGCATCTTGATATTGTTTTTGTGTGCGGCATAAATAGACATATGGCTCAAACATCATCATGGTGTCGGTTTTTGTGGCTATTGTGGGTTTGCCTAGCGATAAATATTCATCTATTTTGCGTGGATAA
>JAVVZN010000303.1:0-2559 GCA_036650555.1 Rikenellaceae bacterium | reverse complement strand
TGCGGTTGCGGTGATAGCGATTGCGGTTGCGAAAGCGACGGAGGTTGCTCAGATAGCAAATGTTGCAGTTCTAACTAATAAGAAGCTATTTCCAATTTAATACAGCTGCTTTTTTGGCAGCTGTATTTTTTTAAAGACATATTTCCTAACCGGACGACAATAATTTGTTATTATGAAGATTTTGATAGGTATTTTGCCTATATTATGTGCTTTATCAGTTGAGGCGCAAGTTATCACAGGGAAGATTACAGATAAGAGCAATCTTCCTATTGATTTAGCTGTGGTCGTGGTGCAAACCAGAGATTCGGTCTATGTAGGTTCCGCATGCACCGATTCATTGGGGGTCTTTAAGATAAAAACAGATACGATGCCTTTTCTCATTACTATTCAGCATTTTGCCTATGAAACATATAATGCTAAATGCGATTCACCGATGGTCGGAAATATAGTATTAGATGAGAAAAGCCTTATGATTTCGGAGGTGCACGTTAAAGGAGAGCGCCCTCTTGTTAAGGTTGTTGATGGTAAAATGACCTATGACATGCCTCAGCTACTAAAAGATAAAATGGCAGTTAGTGCTTATGAGGCAATAATGGAGCTGCCTGGAGTTCAGCACCAAAGAGGTAAGATCAAACTTGTAGGAGCAAATGATGTTACGGTTATCATTAATGGCAAGGCAACAAGCATGGGCGAGAGTCAGTTAGAAAATTTGCTGAAGAACATGCCTAAAGAACGTATTCAAAAGGCCGAGATAATGTATAGCGCTCCACCGCAATATCATGTGCGTGGTGCTGTAATAAATCTTGTTTTGAAGAGTGGAGGTTCAGATGTGCCAAAGTTGCAAGGACAGGTCAATGCCTTGTATAATCAAGGACATTATGCCTCTTTTCAAGGAGGAGTCACTTTGGTGTACGACGCTCCAAAATCAACTACCGATTTTCTCTATTCATTCGGGTATGAGCGTCTTCTAACAGGAGAAGATATTGTGTCGCGCCATATGTATGAAGGTAAAATCTACGACATAGAGCAATTTGACAGAGGATATACTCGCACACCTATCCACACCATACGTCTAGGAAATGATTGGCGTTTGAACGAGAAGAACAAGATTAGCTTTGCATATACATCAGAGATTCAACCGTGGTCGCGTCCTTTCACCTCTTCAAAAGGCACTTATTCCGATTCAGAAAATAGCAAGCTATCTGATAAGCCCATACAGATGCACAATTTGTCGCTAGACTATACATCGGGGTTTGGGTTTAGCACAGGCATTGATTTTACCTCTTATTCTAATCATTCAACACAGTATTACAAAGAGATGATGATAGGCAAAGAAGATGCCTTTAATGCCCAGTCAAAGCAAGATATTCGCCGACTCTCATTCTATGCAGATCAAAGTCATAAACTGCATAGAGATTGGAGGTTTAATTATGGCACAAAATTCAGTTTTGCCACCGACAAAAGTTCTCAGATATATCATCCGTTGGGCGAACATGATTGGTCGAATGCCAATAGCAGTAGCAAATTGAATGAATATGTATATGATTTATATGCAGGTTTCTCAAAAAGTTTCTCGGATAATTTATCTTTAAATGCCTCATTGACCGGAGAATACTACAAACATAAAGAGATTGACTACTGGAGCCTATTTCCGATGATAGAACTCTCCTACAAAACTGCTCCAAACCATTTGTTCCAGCTATCTGTTTCTTCCGACAAAACATATCCAGGTTATTGGGAGATGCAAAATGCAATATCATATCTTAGTGGATACACAGAGATTCAAGGTAACACAGATTTACGACCATCAAGGCTCTACTCTGCCTCACTGAATTATGTGTTGAAAAGTAAATATATTTTCACATTCTATGCCACCTACATAGATAAAAATTTCAATCAGCTACCATATCAATCCCCTGATAGGCTAGTATTGATATACAAAACATTAAACTTTGATTATTCAAGCAAGTTGGGGTTGAATGTGATGATGCCTTTTAAAATAGGTTCTTGGTTGGATTCAAGATTAACGTTAAATGGCTATTATGATGCTGCAAAAAGTGATCACTATCACGATATAAGTTTTAAAAAAGATAACTTTTCTTTCTATGCTCAGTTAGACAACACATTTAATATCTCATCAAAGCCTAATATAAAAGCTGAATTGGCAGGTTCGTATATTACTCGAAACATACAAGGTCCGATGACTATTAGTGGCATGTACAGTGTGGATGCAGGTGTGAAATGGATTTTAAACAACGATAAAGTAGAGCTATCTTTGAAAGTAAACGATATGTTTAATTCATGGACACCTAAAGATTTGAACCTTCAATACAAAACACAGAATTTAATAATGTTTATGGTGCCTGACTCACGCCGTGTTACATTATCTCTAGCATATAGATTCGGAAACTTTAAACCAACATCTCGTAAGGCGGTAGATAGCTCGCGCTTTAAAAAATAGCTCTAAAATAACTTCGATAACAAATTCAAACAGCTTCTAATACTTTTTTGAGAAAAAGTACGCACTTGCAGTGCTTCAAAAAACGAAAACACTCTTAG
>JAVVZN010000302.1:0-2573 GCA_036650555.1 Rikenellaceae bacterium | reverse complement strand
AACTCCACCGTAATGCCAATTCATCATAAAATATTTGTAAAGACGAATAAAACGAACCTGAGCAATCAAATCTTTTTTATCTGCATCGTTACCAAATTTTATAGCTGGAACTTTATCAAGAAATTCATTACAACGGCGAATAATACTATAATCATAGAAACCAGAACCTGGATCACCTGGAGTAAACGAACCATCACCAATATGTGTGTAACCTTCCCAAGGGAAATTATTGAATGATATTTCTGTTGTACAGTCGCGATAAAGAAGATCGTAGCCATCTTGCCAACCATCGTAACATCCTACTGCGCCCATATTCGCATCATCCTCCGTTTTCCAGAATGTAGCAGTAGATAACGCATCCTTTGGTGCTCTGTCAAGAAATCCTGAACAAGATGCCAAAGAGATACATAAAAATAAATATAATAATTTTTTCATAATTCTTTTTTTTAACTCTGGGTTTACACCCATTTATCACTTATCTTATTTGTAATTAGAATGTAATATTTACACCGATAGAGTTCACCATAACTTGTGGATAGTGAGAAGCACGTCCTGATGGAGATTCTGGGTCTACATTTATACCCATGTTGTGGATTGTAAATAGATTCTGACCACTATAATATACTCTAATACGTGAGATATTAATTGATTTAGTCCATCGTGCAGGAAGGGTGTAGCCTAATTGAACATTTTTCAAACGTACATAACTTGCATTAGACAACCAGTAAGTTGAGTTTACTTGGTCTTGCATACTAACAGATGTTCCTTCCAAAGCATAACGTGGCACACCGGTATTGGTGTTTTCAGGAGTCCACGCATTTCTCCAGAAAGTAGATGGGTGTCCAGTATCACCATTGAAGTTACCATAAACCTCATTATTGAAATAACGGTTTACACCAGCAGCTCCTTGGAATAATGCAGAGAAGTCAATACCTTTCCATTCAGCAGATAGATTCAAACCAAATGTCCATTTTGGATCTGGCTGACCTATTACGATACGGTCGTTGCTATCAATTTTGTTATCACCATTTTGGTCTTTGTAAATAAGGTCGCCAGGGTAGATTTTCTTACCTGATGCTTTGAATTTATATTTTTGAAGGTATGAATCTATTTCTGCTTGATTTTGGAATAAACCATCTGACTCATACAAATAGAATGCGTTGATAGGAGAACCAAGTTTTTTAATTTGTGTGCTAGGAGGAAGATTTTGTACGCCTCCAAGGTCGAGAACCTCATTCTTGTTATAAGCGAAGTTACCACCTACACCAACAGTCCAATCGCCAAAAGTTTTATTGAAGTTTGCAGAAAATTCAACACCACGGTTAGTCATTTTACCAACATTATCCCAGTAACCTTTCATACCAAATGTAGTTGGAACAGCAACTTCCATCAAGATACCTGTGGTTTCGCGGTTGTAGTATTCTGCAGTAATATTTAAGCAGTTTAAGAAAGTAGCATCAAGACCAATGCCCCAGTTTGTTGCTTCCTCCCATGATATTGTCTCAAGTTTAGCTGCGGTTTGAGCTGCACCTTGATTTAATGAGCCTTCAAAAGGATAGTTTGGACTTAAATCGTAGGTTGGCATGTAAGGGTAGTAGTCGCTAAGAGCATCTTGATTACCTAGTTTACCCCATGATCCACGAAGTTTCATATTGTTTAACCAGTTTTTAGCTCCCGACATAAATTTCTCTTCTGATATTCTCCAACCAGCTGAGAATGAAGGGAACACACCCCAACGATTGTCGCGTGCAAAACGTGAAGAAGCATCGGCACGAACATTAGCCTCTAATAGATATTTGCCAGCATAGTCATAGTTTATACGACCAAAGAATGATTCCATGGCAAGCTCACGAGTGTAGCCACTATTTGTTTGTGTGCTTGAAGCACCAGCATTCATGTCGGTTAGACTTTGATTTGGGAATCCCTTACGGAATGTTTTCGCTTCTTTGTATTTGTAAAGTTCGGTGTGGTAACCTAACATTACACCTAATTTATGCTTTTCTTTGAATGTTTTATTGTAGTTGATAAGAACATCGGCAGAGGCACGATTCCAATTGTAGAAATCTTGACTTAATTTATCGGGATCTGGACTCTCAGCATTTGCATTATATTTGATATGCTTAACAAATTCATTGTAGTCTTGATGGTTCATCACATAAGATCCTTGTGCTGAAACTTTAAGACCATCTATGATGGTGTATTCAGCAGTGGCGCTACCAGTGAAGTTGTCGGTAACACGATCAACTGTTTGACCTGAATCCAACCATGCGATTGGATTACCATCGGAGATTGCGCCATAAGAGCCATCTTCGTATTGGTTTACAATCCATGGAGATATACGTTGTACCTGACGAATAATCTGATCAGAACTTCCATTAGCATAACTTGAGTTAGCATCTTTTGTTGTGTTGTTGATGTAAGCAAGATTGATTTTTGCCAAAAGACGTTTTGTTAGTTGGATGTCAAGATTTGTACGAGCATTAAATTGCTTTCTTGATGAGTTCTGCATGATACCTTCTTGTCCTAGATAACCAATAGCACCCATATATTTCACGGTTTCGTTACCACCACTA
>JAVVZN010000301.1:0-2574 GCA_036650555.1 Rikenellaceae bacterium | reverse complement strand
ATGGACTTTTTGGGCTTGAAGACCCTATCCATAATTAAAGATGCTGTTGAGAACATAAAATTATCGAAAGGGCTCGACCTTGATATAGACACCATCCCTTTAGATGATGAGCTGACCTATGAGCTATATAGTCGTGGCGACACCACAGGTTTATTTCAGTTTGAGTCGGGTGGGATGAAGAAATATCTACGTGACCTAAAGCCAAACCGCTTTGAGGATCTTATTGCCATGGCGGCATTATATCGTCCGGGTCCGATGGATTACATTCCCGATTTCATCTCTCGTAAGCAAGGTCTGACGCCTATCGTCTACGACCTTGATGCCATGGAGGAGTATCTGAAAGACACCTACGGCATCACCGTCTATCAAGAACAGGTGATGTTGCTGTCACAAAAGCTGGCAGGATTCACCAAAGGTCAAGCCGACACATTGCGTAAGGCAATGGGTAAGAAACAGATAGAAACACTAAACAAGATGAAAGGCGACTTTATAAAAGGCGCCACAGAGAAAGGTCACGACCCAAAGATATGTGAGAAGATATGGACAGACTGGGAGAAATTTGCCTCTTATGCTTTTAATAAAAGTCACTCAACGTGCTATGCTTATGTGTCATACCAAACAGGTTATCTGAAAGCACATTACCCTGCCGAATTTATGGCAGCGCTACTCAGCCGTAACTTATCTGATATAAAGAAGATAAGCACCTTCATGGATGAGTGTAAGCGAATGAACATGGACGTGAAAGGTCCAGACATCAATTATAGCTACGTTAAATTCTCGGTAGATAAAAAAGCTAATGTACGTTTTGGCTTAGGAGCCATTAAAGGGGTGGGTGCGGCTGCCACTATCTCAATCATAGAAGAGCGTGAGAAAGGGGGAGAATACACCGACATATATAATTTTGTGGAGCGTATCAATCTCCAGACAGTAAACAAAAAAACAATAGAAAACCTCGCGTTGTCGGGTGCATTCGACACTCTAGTTGAGTTTCCACGTAGCAATTTCTTCGCGGTAGATAGCAAGGGGATGACATTCATTGAGTCGTTAATTCGTTATGGAAGTAGCTTTCAGAGCGAGGCGGGTAGTGCAGCAACATCGCTTTTTGCCGATATGATAGATGAGGTTGAGGTGCATCGTCCAGTGCCTGCCAGTGAATTGGTGTGGAGTCAGCTCGAAACATTAAATAAAGAGAAAGAGCTGATAGGCATCTACTTATCGGCTCACCCACTCGATAACCACAGAATAGTGATAGAGAATTTCAGCACCATGCAGATTGACTTGTTGCATAATGCCGATGCTATCAAAGATCGTGAGTTTGTGATATGCGGCATGGTGACAGGCGTGTATCATGGAACAACAAAAAAAGGCGATGCCTATGGACGTCTGACCATAGAAGACTTTTCGGGGAGCTACGAATTTGCTATGTTTAGCAAAGATTATGAGCAGTTTAGAAATTATTGTTATGCCGATTATCAACTCATGATCAGAGGTGTGGTGACACAGCGTTTTAAGGGAGCCGATTATGCTCCTAAGATAACATCAATCATGACTTTGCGTGAGGCTAAAGAGAAACTGATTAAAGAGGTGGTAGCCACAGTGCCTATTGATGTGTTGTCGGAATCAACAGTGCCAATGATTGAGTCGGCTATAACATCTGTATTAGGTAAGACACCTATAAGTTTCAAAATTCAAGACACAAAAAATAGAGTGTCGCTGAGGTTGATCTCTAAGACAATAAAGGTTGAGCCAACGGCAGATCTTTTCGATAGATTGCGCGACTTAGGATTGACAGTGGTTTGTAATTAACTATTTCAAATTATTGTTGTCCGATAAAATTTTCAAATGTAGTATATAATCGTTCGACTTACTTTTATTTATTGCATATTTATATACTTGGGGGCTTGGGGGTGTCTAAGTCATCAATAATAATTTACAATCACTTAATACAGAATGAAGATGAAAATTAAAACAGCCGTAGCATTGTTGTTAATGCTTTCCGTTGCTCAGCCATTAAAAGTGGCGGCACAAAGTAAGATTGATGAAACATCTACCTTACCGAGTAAAATTTTAAATTCAGATCGTAAGTTCTCAATCTATCTGCCCGATGGCTATGATCGTGATAATCGAAGTTATCCTGTGTTGTATCTTTTGCACGGCATGGGCGATGATCACACAGGGTGGGTACAGTATGGTGAGGTGCAACGAATTGCTGATAAGGCGATAGCCGATGGATCTTCAGCTCCTATGATTATTGTTATGCCCGATGCAAGTGGCTTGAAAGTGGGTTATTTCAATGCCGTAGATGGTAAATCCAATTATGAAGACTTCTTCATAAAGGAATTTATACCATTCATAGAGAAAAATTATCGTTGTCGTAGCGATAAACAATATCGTGCTATTGCAGGATTATCACTAGGTGGTGGCGCATCGTTGGTCTACGCTTTGCATCATCCAGAGCTATTCTCTTCATGTTCGCCATTAAGCGCAGCTATCTTCACCTTCACCCACAGCAAATCCCTTAGAGAGAGTTATGCAAAAGAGAACGTGTCTGAAAAAGTCATGTCGGATTGGGTT
>JAVVZN010000300.1:0-2584 GCA_036650555.1 Rikenellaceae bacterium | reverse complement strand
TATTGCACATGGCATTGCTATATCAACTTTCACTTCCCATGGACGTTTGCCAGCTACGAATGTGGCAGATGGAAATTTCTTTGCAAAAGGAGCAACCACATCGTTGTTCGATGCGCGTAGCTCCAACATGTAATTAATTTTATCGTCGTTCATTCCTTCAGGGTCGTAGATATATCCGTCAGGACCAGATATAGTGACCACTTTAGCGCCTAGTTCGGTGGCTTTTTTAGTTGCACCCCAAGCCACATTACCAAAGCCTGATATGGCTATGCGTTTGCCTTCTAGGTGGTCGCCTCTATTTTCTAACATGCGTTTCACAAAATATACTCCTCCAAAGCCTGTTGCCTCCGGACGAACTAGTGAGCCTCCAAATGTCATGCCTTTGCCTGTAAGCACCCCTGTGTTTTCGTGTGCTAGTTTACGATACATGCCGTAGAGATAGCCTATCTCGCGTGCGCCAACACCGATGTCGCCTGCGGGAACGTCGGTTTGAGGTCCAATATAACGCCATAACTCAAGCATAAATGCTTGACAAAAACGCATCACCTCAGCATCTGATTTGCCCCTAGGGTTGAAATCTGATCCTCCTTTTCCGCCACCCATTGGTAGAGTAGTGAGGGCATTCTTGAATGTTTGTTCAAAACCTAAAAATTTCAGTGTGCTTAATGTCACTGATGAGTGGAAGCGTATGCCTCCTTTGTATGGACCTATGGCGTTGTTGAACTGCACACGGTAACCTATATTTAATTGTACTGCACCGCTATCATCTACCCAAGGCACTTTAAATGTGAAAATGCGATCTGGTTCAACTATACGCTCAGCAATTTTGTTTGCTTCAAATTCCGGATGAGCATTGTAAATCTCTTCAATGGAGCCTAACACTTCGTGTACTGCTTGTAAATATTCACTTTCGCCTGGATGTTTTTTCTCAAGCTCTGTCATTAACTTAGCTACATTCATAATAACAATTTTTTACGATTAGTTAAAAATACGTTAATAGTTTTACATTTATAATGCCAAAGGTATGAAAAATTACAATACGTGATGCTGTTGGAAAAAAATATTTTTGCAAAAAAAATGTTGCATATCTTTTAAAGACATGCAACATAATCTAACATATTGATATGAAAGTGTTAAATATTTTACTGTATCAATTTCATGTAAGGTTCCAACTCTTTGGAGATGTCATCTCTACCATTATTTCTTGCAATAACATAAACATTTTGCATGTAGATAAGTGCTTCGTTTAGTGATTGACTTAGTTGGTTTGCTTGCTGTCCCTTGAATTGTGCATAATAATTTATGTGTTGCATCACTTGGTTTCTGAAATCATTCAACAAGACATCGGCTTTCTCTTTCTCTCCAGCGGCATATAGTGTTTCGATAAGAGTAGTGGAATTGTAGTTGTGTTTGATCTGTGAGAAAGGAACCTCTTCAACGATTTTATCAAGCACTTTTACTGCGCGTAGAGTGTCGCCTTCTGCAAGAAGTTGTTTTGCAAGTCGTCCATAGATGTTACGCATTTGTGTGGCGTTGAATGTGTATTCCACAAAATAATCTACATTAACTTTAGGATCTTTTATGTTTCCGAACTTGAATTTGTTCATCAAAACATCGTAAAGATATTCGCTATCAATTCTGCCTGTGTTTAAAAAATCACCTTCTGTTTCAAATGGGACAAAGCGAAATGTTAGTCCGTCGGCTTGCAAATATTTTTTTAATCCTATCTCGTCGATTACTGATGGTTGAGTAAACGATATTGGACGAGTCCAGTCAGAAGTTGCTAAGGCATCGAGTAGGGCAAGCTTACCTCTGCTTAAAGAGCTGCCTTTTAGTGATAACACTAATGTGTCGAGTGCTGCATCTGCCTCTTCGGCTCTGATTATTCCGCTTTTGATTGCGTTTGTTTTGTTCACAGGAATAATAATTGAGCGAGTTGGAATGATTACATCTGTTCCGATTTTAGCACGTATGTTTTGCTTTAATTTTGAATCTGTTTTAAGAAAATCCAAAACCTGTGCCATAGTCATAGGTTCTTTTGTGAGCTCAACGATCTGTGCAAAGTCGTTGTCGCGATAGAATTTTTGAGGTAGAGTGAAAGCCACCGGTTCGCTTAGGTATGACTTGTCGCGCATCTGCTCCACATACCAGTCGCCATCTATGTAGCTTAGGTTCATCACTCTAACATCTGTACGTACACCCTCAACCTCTTGATTATACCACAGTGAGAAGGTGTCGTTGTCGCCGTATGGTAGAATAATCGAGTTTGGCAGCATGGAGTTTAGATAGTCGGCTCCAATATCACGAGTGACGTAGCGGTTGCTACGATCGTGGTCGTCCCAGTTTTGCGATATTAATATGGTAGGTACACTCATACAAACCACTGTTGCAGCTATTGCGGCTGTCTTTTGTGAAAGTTTAGGCTTTTGTTGCAACAGCTCAAACAACCATAAAACACCTAGACCTATCCATATTGAGAATGCGTAGAACGATCCTGCAAAGGCATAGTCACGTTCACGAGGTTGCGATGGAGCTTGATTTAGGTATAGAATAATCGCAACTCCAGTCATGAAGAAGAGCCACA
>JAVVZN010000299.1:0-2588 GCA_036650555.1 Rikenellaceae bacterium | reverse complement strand
GTTCACTTTTTTCTGCGATCCGAAACCGACAACAACAACCTCATCAACCTTTACGGCATCTTCTTCAAGCTCAACCACCACATCGGTCATCACCGAAGAGATTGGCATGCGTTTTGTTGTCATTCCCATGAAGGCAATCTCCAGTACGTCGCCCGTTGGAACATTTAAAGAGAATCTACCGTCAATATCGGTAACTACTCCATTTGAGGTTCCTTTCACGATTACTGTTGCGCCTATCACAGGTTCGTTAGTGGACTTGTCGATAACAACTCCAGTAACTTTATGCTGATCGGCGGCGTGTAGCCACATCGATAGCATGAGTAGCATTATTGCTAAATAGACTCTTTTCATATAGATAAGATAGATAAATTATTTAAAATCATAATTATAACGCGCTCATTATGTTGTTATTCTACTACAATATAGGATGAGTTACTATGTCGAATTTTGTGATAAATAATTTATTTTGTAGATTTGTGAGTCATATCTGAATAATGTAACTACTAAAAATAATATTATGGCAACAATAAGCACTACCTACTTAGGTGACCTTCGCACTGAGATAACCCATGTGCAATCAGGAAATAAAGTAACCACCGATGCCCCAACAGATAATCAAGGCAAAGGCGAATTTATATCTCCAACCGACATGTTATCTGCATCGTTAGGTAGTTGTATGCTCACAATTATGGGCATATCTGCAAAGGCGCATGGTTTTACAATTGATGGAACGAAATTGGAAATAACTAAAATAATGGCAACAGAACCACGACGAGTTTCTGAAATTGACGTGAAAATTATTTTACCAAAAATTAGTTATACTAATAGTCAAAAACGTATGATTGAGGCTGCTGCAAAAAGTTGTCCTGTGGCACATAGTTTGCATCCTGATATAAAACAGGTGTTCTCATATGTCTATTTTGACAATTAATTCATGCCTAAATCGTATTTATTATTATGATAATAGTACGTTTAATGTAAGGTATTTACGGTGATTATAAAATATAAGATATATGTAAGATATATATAATATATAAGACTTAAATGATTGAATAATCAAATTTTGTGTGAAAAAATTTGGTATTTTAAATAGATAATCTTACTTTTGAAGAACTTTTAATCTAATATAACTAATATTATGCAACAATTACTATCAAAAATCAATGCAGAAATAGCTACTTTCGCAAAAGAAGCTGATTTGCAAGCAACTAAAGGCAATAAAGCCGCAGGTACAAGAGCTCGTAAATCTGCTCTAGAATTAACTAAGCTTTTGAAAGAGTTTAGAAAAGTGTCAGTTGAAGAATCTAAAAAATAGTTCTCTGCTGGTAGATATAAAAGGTGCTTACTCTAGCACCTTTTTTTAGCGCTAAACTTTATTGTTTAATATTAAACAAAAGGTGAAAATATGTGTGATAGTGTTTTTTTATTTTTAAATTTGCTTTATCTTTGCATTCAAAATAATAGATAGTTTCTAAATAAATAATATTGGAAATGGAAAAAATTAGAGCAGCCATAGTTGGTTATGGTAATATAGGACGATATGTTGTAGAGGCGTTGGAAAGCGCGTCAGATTTTGAGATTGTTGGCATTGTGCGTCGCGATGCTTCAAACGTTCCTTCGGAAATAGCTCATTTGAAAGTTGTGAGCGACATCAGTATGCTTAATAGTGTTGATGTTGCAATTTTATGTACTCCTTCGCGTAAGGTAGAGGAGTCTGGTGAGAAAATATTAGCAATGGGCATTAGCACAGTAGATAGCTATGATATACATGGTGGCATTGCAGATCTTCGTGGTAGGTTTGATGTTATTGCAAAGGCTCATGGTAGTGTTGCAGTGTTGTCGGCAGGTTGGGATCCAGGTAGCGACTCAATTGTGCGTGCACTTTTAGAGGCTTGCGCTCCTAAAGGAATAACATACACAAATTTTGGTCCTGGCATGAGTATGGGGCATAGTGTTGCTGCGCGTGCCGTAGAAGGGGTGAAAAATGCACTTTCAATGACTATACCTCTTGGAACTTCAATTCACCGCCGAATGGTTTATGTGGAATTGGAAAAAGGTTTTGATATTGAAGATGTGGCATCGCGTATAAAATCCGATGATTATTTCTCACATGATCAAACGCATGTTGTTGAGGTTGATAGCGTGGATGCCCTTCGCGATATGGGACATGGTGTAAATATGATTAGAAAAGGGGTGTCGGGAAAGACACAGAATCAGCGTTTTGAATTTAATATGAGTATTAACAATCCTGCTCTTACTGCTCAAATCATGGTTTCTGCCGCTCGTGCAGCAACTCGTCAAAAGCCAGGAGCCTACACAATGATAGAACTTCCATTAATTGATTTATTGTGTGGCGAAAGAGATGCTTTGATAAGAAAATTGGTGTAAACAGCTTCTAAACCAAGGAGCTACTTTGGCATCTTTTGAAAGCCCTCTTAGAGGGCTTTCTTTTTTTGAAGCACAGAAGGTGCGTACTTTTTTCTCAAAACAGCTTCTTAATTGATTTACAACGATTCAGATATGTAAGTTGAGGTGTTGTATGCAATACATGGGATTGTAAACCAGAATTTTGAACCAACGCCCAATTC
>JAVVZN010000298.1:0-2629 GCA_036650555.1 Rikenellaceae bacterium | reverse complement strand
TGCAAAACTGCTATTAAGTAAAATGAATGAGTTGTGTAAAGGAGTGCCAGTGATCTTGTCGGGCGATTTGAACGCTACGAAAGATGATGCTCCAATTAAATATCTCGCAGAGAGTGACGCTGTGGTTGATAGTCGAAGTGTAGCTAAAAAGGTTATGGGCGGTGATAGTTCTTTTCATAACTTCGGTAAAACCAAAGGTGGAATTATTGATTATATCTTTGTAACAAAAGACATTGATGTAAAATCAAGTGAGATAATCACATACCAACACAAAGGAATTTATCTATCGGATCACAATCCGATAATTGCAAACATAAAACTAAAATAATATAGTTATGGAATTGTTCTCAGTAAAGGATAAGGTTATTGTTATAACCGGTGGATATGGAGTGCTTGGCTCTAGCATGGCTCGTGCTCTTGCAGCTGAAGGTGCAAAAGTGGCTATCCTAGGTCGTAGTGCAGAGAAAGCAGATGCACTTATTGCCGATATTAGATCAAAAGGTGGGAAAGCGATATTTATAAAAGGTGATGTTCTTTGTGAAGACTCTTTGCGTGCGGCAAAAGCAGCTCTGGTTGCTGAGTGGAAAACTATCGACGTGTTGATAAATGCGGCAGGTGGAAATATGTCAGGTGCTGTTGTCACTCCAGAGCAAACATTTTTTGATCTTAGCACTGATGCAATGGGTAAGGTGTTTGATCTTAATTTCAAAGGTACACTTCTTCCAACACTTGTTTTTGCCGACATCATGACTTCTAACCATTCTGGTTCAATAATCAATGTGTCGAGCATGACATCTATGTGCACTGTCACTCGTGTGGCTGGATATAGCGCAGCAAAAGCAGCTATCAATAATTTTACCGCGTGGTTAGCAGTTGAGCTATGTAAAAAATATGGTGAGGGTGTGCGTGTCAATGCAATTGCTCCAGGCTTTTTCCTTACCGAACAAAATCGTACGCTATTAACAAACCCCGATGGCTCTCCAACGGAGCGTACACTCGATATTATGCGTGCCACCCCATATAATAGATTGGGTGAACCTGCTGAACTTAATGGAGTCATATTTCTACTCTCCAGCGACGCGTCGCGTTTCATGACAGGAACAGTAATCCCTGTCGATGGTGGATTTAGTGTGTTTAGTGGGGTTTAAGAACTGGTTTAATTTGTTACCAGCATTTTATTACCACTCTTTTAGTACTCTTTTTCCAATGATTATTTTTAATTTCTTATTTGTTTATTATGAAAATAACTATCATCACATCTATTTTGCTTGCGCTTGCGCTTAATTTATCGGCTCACAAAATAGATACTCTTACTATCCATAGTAAAGTTATGAACAAAGATATACCATCGCTTGTGATCACTCCTGATTCTTATTCAGATGGTATAGCGCGCAATGTGGTCTATCTGTTGCATGGTTTTGGTGATAATTATCGTGGTTGGGTCGATAATTTAAAACTGAACTACTCTTTGGCAGATCGCTATAATGTTGTTCTTGTTCTGCCAGATGGTGCTCAAAGTTGGTATATAGATAGTCCGTGTGATAGCTCATCACGCTACGAAACTTATATCTGTAATGAGCTTATTCCGCATATTGACTCCTTGTACAACACAGTAAAAAGTCGTAATGGGAGAGCGATCACAGGTTTATCTATGGGAGGTCATGGAGCCTTGTGGTTAGGGATTAATCATCAAGATTTGTTCTCAGCTGCCGGTAGCATGTCGGGGGGTGTTGATGTCCGTCCGTTTCCTAAAAACTGGAACCTCATGAATGTTTTGGGTGACCAGAAAACACATGCTGAAAATTGGGATAAATATAGTGTTACAAACATCTTATCGCGCATAAAACCCGATTCTTTGAGCTTGATTATTGATTGTGGTGTTAGTGATTTTTTCTATGATGTCAATTGTGAGTTGCATCGTAAATTGGTAGATATGAAAATCCCTCACGATTTTATATCGCGCCCTGGAGTTCATAACTGGTTCTATTGGTCAAATTCAATTCAGTATCAATTACTTTTCTTTTGCGATAAATTATCGAAGTAACAAAAAAATAATGTCTTGAATAATATAATTTATTCAAGACATTATTAAAACAGCTTCTTAGTTGTTACAGTGAGTGCTGTTATGCTTTTTTCTCTTTATATTTCTCTAATTGTTTTTTAAGAGCATCGGTACATTCGTCTACTGATTCTTCAAATGATTTGCTTTTGTGTTCTGCAACTAATGTATCGCCTGGAACTACTAAAGTTATTGTGGCAACTTTATTGCCGTGTTCAACGTCTTTATCTAGTTTTAATGTTACTTCAGTGCTAGTTATTTTATCTGAAATACGCTCTAGTTTCGATAGCTTTGCCTCAATAAATGCTAATAGTTTTTGGTCTGCGTTGAATTTTACCGATTGAATTTTAATGTTCATAATCTGATCTCCTTTAAATTTTTAGCAATCTCTCTATCATAGAGAGGTTACGGTTAATGAAAAGCCATATAAACTATCTATTGCTCGCTATAAAGATAATAATAATTTTACAGATTACAAATATTATGCTAAGAAATTTAAACAGTTTCTAGAAATAATGCCTTACCTTAAAGCAAATTCTAGGAGCGGCACGACAGCTACTATTTTTAAAC
>JAVVZN010000297.1:0-2634 GCA_036650555.1 Rikenellaceae bacterium | reverse complement strand
AACGCATTAACACTGTGCCTGAGATAGGTGAGGCTATTCTACATTTGCGTAGCTGATCTTCTATCTGGGCAATCTGAACCTCTATCGACTGACCGTCGTCGGTGATCCCTTTGTTTGTCCTCTCAAGTGAGGAACGCTGTGCGATAAGCTGCTTACGTAGCACTGATATTTGATTTATGATGTCGTCTACCTGTTTTTGTGTTGAGGCGTTTTGTGAAAGTAGCTTCTCAAAACGTTCTTGCTCTGATAATTGCCATGTGATTTGCTGCTCGGTGGCGGCTATTTGTTTGGCAACATCTTGTTTGCGACTCACAGCCCCACTTCGCGATGCCTCTGCTTGTAGTTTCTTTAGATAGAGCTGCACTGTGTCGATTTGACCAATGATTTTTCCGCTGTCAAGCATGTCGCCCTCCTCCACATTCAGAAAAAGAATGTTGCCTGTGCCCTCCGATGAAACAGTGACTTCGGTTGCCTCAAAAGTGCCTGTTGCATCCCATTTTACTCCATTTGGTGTGCACGAAACGGCAAAAAACATTGAAATTGCTATTATTATATTCTTCATAATCTATTAATAGTTATATTGATTTTTTATATTGTAAAGTGTCATAAGTAGCTCAATTTTGTGCATGCTATGTGTGGCGATGGCGTTGTTTTCGGCTGTCACGTCGCGTAGCATGTCGGTGACACTCATGGTTCCACCCTCAACTTTCGCCTCAGATGAGCGTTTTATGTTGCCACGCAATTTTATGATCTGCTCATCGTCTTTCATCTGTTGCACTATCCGCTCCACATCTCCACCTATTTGAGTGATAGATAGATTGGTGTTGTATAGAAATGTTGCCCTTTGAGTTTCGATGCTTTGTTTGCGTATTTCGATGTTTGAAATATCGTGCTTTTGTGTGTAAAACCCTCCAAAGTTCCATTTTAGGCGCACTCCACCAATAGCATAAGGAGTGAATCCTGCTTTCAACATGTCGAGCCCTGGATTTCCATATGCCCCTTGTACAAACACCCCTAACTTTGGCATGTTACGAGCAAGTATGCCCTTTTTCTGTGCCTCAGCTTGAATGATCTGTGAGTCGAAAAGTGATAGCTCTGGGCGGCATATCTCCTGCTTGTTTATCAACGGTTCTGTGGGTGTTACAAGTGAGTCGATATGTTGGCCAACCATTGCTGACAACATATCGCAATATGCTTTTCGTGAGCTGATAAGAGCAATCCTGTTTTGACTGTTGTTAAGTATCTCAACCTGAACTGCATCAACATCGGCGCTGTTTGCAATACCCCCCGACACGTAGCTCTTCACCTTTTGTAGATTACGCTGCAACTCTTCGTTGAGTAGCGCGTTTATCTCTAATTTCTTAGAGAGCATTATAATTCCAAAAAATAGATTGTTCACTCTTTCGCGTAGTCCATATAGATCTACTTTTAATTTATGTAGATCTACCTCAGAGGTGGCGTTGATATTTTTTCTCTCTGCGCGCACCATGCCTCCATCCCATATAGATTGATCTACCTCAATAGTGGCTTGGTATTGATCTTTTGGAATCGACTCAATGCCAGGCATTGGCATGGTTGTGACATCACTTTGAAACGATGCCTTAATAGAAAATCCTATTTGTGGATAATATGCAGTCTTTGCGTTTTTAAGAGTATATTCACGCGACTTCTCGATAAGCCCTCGTTGGTCAATAAGCGGATAGTTGAGTTCTGCTCTCTCATAACAATACTCAAGGGAGGTCTGTGCCAAAATGTCACCAGCAGTAGTCAGAAAGAAAAAACTTAATAAAAATATTGCTTTCATCTATATTGTGTTTTATTGGATACAAATAATTATATTTTCGTCGGCTCGTTAGTATCGTTATTTTTCAATGTTGCCATAACAGTGTATATTATCTCTTCGCGGCGATTATCAATAAATTTCTGCTCATCAAACCCACTTATCTGTTTGAGTACAGGCAAAACCAGAAAAGTAGATATATCGAGTGTTCCAATAGTGATCATCAGATCCACAGCGGTTATTTTGCGTATTCGTCCGCTGCTCACCTCGCAATCAATCTCACGTTGCAATGCCGCAATTACTGATTCAACATTAGTGTTTTGATGTTGTTTCATTTGTAATAATCGTTCGGGGTTTGTTGTTACCTCACTTAATAGTAAGAATGGCAAACATTTATTAGCGCGTATGAAATCAAAGTGTGTGGTTATTGTGGCCTTTACCTTCTGCTCAAAAGTAAGGTCACTCATAGGTATGGCAAAAAAACTAGCCACAAAACTTTCAAATTTTGAATCGAACAGCGATATAAATAATCGCTCTTTTGTACGAAAATAGTAGTGTATTAATGCACTATTACACCCAGCCTCACGAGCAATATCTGCCGTTGAAGTCAATGTATATCCCTTCTCTAAAAACAATTTTTCCGCAGCTGTCAATATAGTTTGCTCCGCCGTAGCTGCTTCATTATGAATACTCATTTTTTAATTAGTTAGTTTAATTAAACAGTTTAATCGTTTAGTTAATATTGTAAAGTAAGAGATAATAATTTAATTATCCAAATTAAAAAGTATTATTGTCCAATTAAAATTATGCCTTACTTCAATGCAAACCCAAGGAGTTGAATCGCTGAAAGTGCG
>JAVVZN010000296.1:0-2637 GCA_036650555.1 Rikenellaceae bacterium | reverse complement strand
CTGTCGATAGTTAGGAATGCTCCTTTTTGTAGACCAACAAATCCATTGTAGAACAGCACCACACCACATGTCACCTGAAAAGCGTAGATCTGAAGATTGAATATATAGTTTAGTATTACATTGCCTAAGAATAGAAATAATATCAATATGCCTAGAGCAGTGATAGTGGCTCGGATCACTATACGTTTTAATTCAGATGAGGTGTATTTGTCTTGTAATGAAAATATTACGAAAAGTTTCTGGATAGGATTTACTAGCGCCAGAAAAGCGAAGAATGCACTGAAAAATAGCTTTGGTTCCATATATTATGGTTGTTATAACTCTGTTATTTAGTGCGGTTGAGCACAAAATCGGCATAATTAATTAGCGCTGTTTTTATATCTGAATCGGCATAGAAATCAAGCACAGATATTGCCTCTTGTTTTATCTGCTCCATTTTGCTTTCTGCTTGAGCTATCCCTCCATGCTGAATAACATAGTTTCGTACTGCCTCAACTGATTTTGAAGAGCTGCTTATGTCTCTTATCATTGATAGCAAGGCACGTTTCTCTTTGTTATTGCTTTTTTCAAGTATGGCGATGATTGGTAGTGTGAGCTTACGTTCTTTTATGTCGTTGCAAGTGATCTTACCTGTTTTTGATGTTTTTGTGTAGTCGAGAATGTCGTCTTTTATCTGAAAGGCAGTGCCCAACAATTCTCCAAATTTGTACATGCGGTCTATATCATCTTGTGAGCCGTTTGCACATGTGGCTCCTGCTGCTCCGCATGTTGCCATCAGCACAGCTGTCTTTCGGCGTATGACATCAAAATATGAGTCGGCTGTGATGTCTAGCTTTATGGTGTGCTGGGTTTGTAGTAGTTCGCCCATGCTCATCTGTTCTATCACAGAAGCCATCATGCCGATTGTTTTGTAGAGTTCGTGCTGCACAGCAATTCTTAGACCACGCGATAGCACGTAGTCGCCTAGCAACACTGCCACCTTACTTCTTTCAAGGGCATTGACCGATAGCTTGTCACGGCGCATATATGCCTCATCAACCACATCGTCGTGGATTAGCGATGCGGTGTGCACCAACTCTATGAATGTGGCTGCATAGTAGCTTTGTGTTGTTACACCGCCATGCAGGGCCGAACTGAGTAGAAGAAATAAGGGTCGCATCTGCTTGCCTTGCATGGTGAGCACATAGTTGCTCATTTTGTTTATCAGCTCAATGTCGCTACTTAGTGATGAGTTGAAAACTTTTGAAAAATGTTCTATATTTTCTCTTACCGGAGTCTGTATGTCGGAAAGCTCTATCATTGATAGTTATTTTAATACATTATTATACCAGCGTAACCCTTTGTAGAATGGAGTTACGTGTATGTATGATTCAAATGGTATGTAGGTTGATACTCCGCTGTAATGAGTCATTGGAATGAGCATAAACATTGGTGTGCTGTATTTATAAACCACAACTTGATCAATGATACGCTGGATGTTTGCAGTTTCTCTGCCGTTTGAAATAGTCGATACATAATCAACCATATCGAATAGCACATGATCATCGTAGCGATCATAGCGTTGAACATTGTAGGGCGTGGAACTACCAACCTTGTTGTTTATGTTTGCCATCAATGCTTTGTATTCTGAAGTGAATTTATCTACTTTACTAAGATCGTATATTGCCATTGTAGATTCATTATACTTTTTTGCATAGTCATCAGCTATCGACTTTAACATTTGTGTGTAGTCGGTTGATAATGAGAAGAGATGGTTGGCTAACGTTTTGTATTGTATGCCATTTCCTAGAACTTCAGTTGGAGAGGCAAGCATCCACTTTGATTTATTACGCATTGAATATGCCACCTCTATTGAGCCCATATAGCAGGCATCAAAAATTACAAAGTCAAACTCATTGGTTTTCATGGCATCTTCCAACTCTTCAAGCTCCATGAAATTATTACCATCTTGTGCAAACATTTTCGTTTGTGCAGGCTGCTCAATATGACGAATATATTTATATAGAGGGTGATTTATTAAGTCTGCTGTTTCAGAGGGTTTAGGAAGTGAGAATTGTGTGGCTTTTTGGGTTGCATCGTTGAAAAATGTTTTTGGCAGCCATGCTGATGCGTGTGACCAAAATATACAACCATAGTTATCTGCTGGAAATAGCTGCTTGAAATCACCAATAACAGCTTTTAGTGTGGCTGGATCAGCAGCATTATGTGGAGTAGGATATTCTTTTATAACTTTAGCTTCTGTGTTGTTGCATATTTGTAGTAGTTTGGCGTTGTTGTTCTTTACATTATAATACACAATTAGGTTACCACCATTCATGGCACTTTCAGAGTAATTGCTTATAAGATCTGACAAATTAGATGCAGCGTGAAGATTTAAGTTGTTGTTTGCTGCCACATACACTAGTACACTACGATTTACTTTTGGCGTTTCGGGCATGTTCTTCTTGCACGATATAATTATAAAAGTAGATAATAATAATATTACGAAGGATGCGAAAGTATGTTTCATTATCGGTTCATTTTTTCTAATAGTTGGCGATTATTGAGAGTGCTTTCCATCTCCTTTTTTATTAGTTCCATTGCCTCAACAGAGTTCATATCGGTGAGGTGTCGGCGTATTATCCATATTTTTTGTAG
>JAVVZN010000295.1:0-2653 GCA_036650555.1 Rikenellaceae bacterium | reverse complement strand
CTCTTTATACTTTAATTTCTCTTCTTTTACTAAATATAAGATCTCTTTGCAGCGTGGTGGAAGTCGGTTAATGGCATCATTGATTTTCTCTAGTTCTTGTTTGGTTATTATTAAATTCTCAGGATTTTCTTTGATTTCAATGATTGAGTCGTATTTGTCGGCTAGCGATTCTATGTTTTCTTTTCTGAATTTACGTATATAGTCGATAGCTTCGTTTCTTATTGATGTATATATATAACTGCGGAAATTTAAAACCTTTGAGAGTTTTGATCTATTTATCCATATATTTGTGAATGTGTCGAGAACGATTTCTTTACTAATAGTTGCGTCGCCTACTATTCTATAAGCATAATTGTAGTATATTGTATAATAATTATCAAGGAGAGAAGAAATAGCACTCTTATCTCCTTGATATAGTTTTGCTGCAATATGATCTAATTTCTCTTGCATCTATTGTTTCTATTTATTTTACAATGATACAACTTTTATGACAAATTAGCTATTGAATTTGACAATTTAACAATTAATTAATAGTAATTGTCGTTTCAAGCAATTCGTTCTCTGATATATAGAAGTTATTTACTTTAACCTCTAATACTTTTTCCGGCATTTTTATTCTTACTGAACTTAGTGCTGGAATTGTGCCGTTGAATGATTTTGATGTTATTGATATAGGAAGATCGCATATGTTTTTTAACACACAAATATTATTTGGAAATATTTCTACTTTTATTGCAGATTTAAAAAATATCTCCAACCATTTTTTGTTGCCAGCCAATTGGTTGTCGAACATTGCCAATGTTTGTTGGTTGAATAGAGCTTCTTTTATAGATTCCATATCTCTTTTTTGCGAAAATATCAAAGTCATTGGGCGACGTACACCTTCGGCATACAAATCTTTAATTGCATCATGTGCATCTGAACAAGCCATCGGCGTTAATTTAAAATCTTTAGTCCATGTTGTAGCTCGCGGATAGTATTCTTTTTCGTTTACAATTTCTATTGCGTGAATTTTACCCTCTTTGATCCAACGTTCATTCGGTTCAAACATTTTACAAGTGTCGATTGCCCATCCAGGATGATTCCATACTATAAATGCGCCTTGCGCCATTGCTGCATCAACTTGTTTGTTTGCATCTTTGTTGTCGAGTTTATTGGCATCGTTTATAAATAGAGCATTAAGATGTCCGCCATCGGGTTTACTACGAGTGATCTCAATCCCTTTTATGATTAACATGCCAATCTGATCTGCGCGTTCTTTTGCAATATCAAACGATGTGTTTAAATCGCCTTTAGTATATTCACTATTCGGGCGATATTCTATGTGATCGGTCAATGCTATTACATCAAGTCCATCGCGCCATGCCTCGTTTACACGAACCGTAGGCCATACATTTCCATCGGAAAACATTGTGTGAAGATGAAAATCACCTTTCAATACAACATACCCATCAACTTGTGGAGTAATCACTTCAGTTCGCTCATTATTGTAGAGCAGAGCGTGGTTTACAACCTTATTTACATTTCCATTTGTGGTTTGTGCTAGTAGTGCTGTGGTTGATGTTGCGAAAATAGTTATTGTCAATAATATTTTAAGTTTCATAATATTTTAAGTTTCATGATTTTTATCTATTACTTAAAGGAACTATCTATATATATATAGATAGTTCCATAATTTAGATTATTTTAATATCCACATAATTACATTATTTTCATCTTTACCATCATATTGACGTTTTATTGCCTGATTAAGATTATCTTGATTGTTTCTATATTCATCTTCAGGGTATCTCCAACGAGTTGGTAGTGTGGTTGATACTTGATTCATGTTTGTTTCAGGATCAATAGGGAAAACGGGTAGTCCTGTTCTACGGTAATCGTAGTATGAATCGTATTTATGTTGGAGTAAACAAATAAAATATTTTTGTTGCATAATCTGTTTTATTTGTGTTTGAGGGTCGCTTGATAATGCAACTTTGCTATCTGTTATATAAGACTCGATATAAGCAGGGGTGATTTTTCTACCGTGGTTGAAGTTGTCGGGAGTGTTAGAGCTAACAAATGTCATTGCACTACGAATACCTTCATTATAGTATGTTGTTGCATTGCCTGCATATATACCTCTATTTATTGCTTCAGCAATAATGAAATTCATCTCAGCAAATCCAATTCTAACTACTGGCTCACCGGGTGCATACGTGGTGTAACGAAGGTTTAATCCACAGTAGTTGTTGCTTGTGTAGGCATTTCTTATATCGCTGAATGGAATGGCTGGATTGACACCAATGTAAGCATCATACGAATCTGCTGAGGCTTCAATAGCTTTTGCTGGTTCGGCAAAATGGAATAGTCGATAGTCGTTAAGCTGTTTTAAAGGATCAATTAAAACCGATGAAAGCATTGTGTAGCCTGCGTGTTTGGAATTTACTTTGTTGAATGGGTAAATTTGTCCTCCTTTGTCGGAATATACCAATTGGTAGTTGTCGGCATTTGATTTAAAAATAGGACGTTGCATGACAGAAGTGAATCTTTCTTTTATTTTAAGATCGGCATCATCCGCTCTTTTTGATAAATTTATAAGTACTTTCAACTGAAATGTATTTACACATTTTTGCCAACGTAGTGGGTCACCACCATATATTGGGTCGCCATC
>JAVVZN010000294.1:0-2661 GCA_036650555.1 Rikenellaceae bacterium | reverse complement strand
CTTCTTCTATCTCAATGCCTTTCTCATCGTAAACGCGACCTGGATGGGTGAAATAGAATATAAATGCGCGATCGCCTATAACCACCACATCGCAGTGGCGACCTTGATCGCCGTCATCGGTGCGTTTGCCCGGTTTGTCTAATATTGTACTGTTACGTGTCCAGTTTTTTGCATCGGCAGACTCGTAGCAGTGCAAACCAACATAACCAAGGTTGCATTCATCTATGATATTCCAATAACGATCTTTCCAATAGAATACTATCGGTCCTTCGTGTGAGCAATCTGTAATTTCACTCTCACCTGTAAGTTTCCATGTCTTTAGATTTTTGCTGATGCCGGTATATGTTTTAGAATCAGGTGATTTATACCACATCTTCCATGTTTTATCGGGCATCTGAAAGGCTGAGGCGTCAATACTACCATGTGTCCCTTCTATTTGTTCTACTAGTTTCCAGTTCATTAAGTCTTTGCTTTTATAGAAAACCATTCTACAATCGCCACCCCAAAATGGATGAATGCCTGGAATAAATGTGACTAACATATAATATGTTCCATTGTTCTCGAAAATATCTGGAGCCCAAAATGTGCTTTGTCCTTGACATGGTTCAGGTAGGTTTGCTGTTCCAACATAATACCAATTGCGACCATTGTCTTTTGTTGCTGCAATACCTATTTTTGAGCCATATACGCATGCTACACCTTGAAGATTAGGCACATTCGCACGGCGTTGGGTGTAGAACATCCACCACTCACCACGTTTTTCATTCCATTGCATAGATGGATCGGTTGGACCATCGTAGATTGGACAACGGAAAAGTGGAGCAGGGGCATGCTCAACATCAAATGGTATGTTTTGTGCGATGGAAGTTGTTGAAATAAAGAGTAAAGAGATAATACAAAGTAGTAGTTTTTTCATTGTTTTAGATGAGTTTTAACGATTAACCTATTACAAATATAATAATTTATGTATTCTGAACCATAAAACCATGAAAAATATTTGGTAAAGCAGCTTACGACAAATAAAGTATAATAATTATTTGTAATTTATAATAGTTTTTTATTATGTTTTTTGTTATGTTTTTTATTATGTTTTTTGTTATTGAAATTCGCACGTTTCTTTATGGATTTGTAAGTATGTACGATATATCTCTCTTGATATTTTAGTAGTTGTTTTCAGCTCTGGTGGTTTCGATAGATTCATTTGAACTTTCAGTCCAGATAAACAGGAAAATACCTGATTCATATATGCCTTGAGCAATGCGTTCTTTGTAGTCTTCGCTTAGGCTATATCTTGTCGGTCAATCCAATAAGTCAAGTCATGTTATTCAAATAACAAACATAATTTTTTGACTATATGCTCGTCTTTTCGTGAATAGCTGATAAAAAGGTCGTAAGCCATACTATAAAAATTTAGACGTTGGTTTAATTTATATCATTGCAAATAATTAACGGTAAACATGCTGTGATGCTAATATCGTAGTTTTTAGAGCCTTCTGATAGCTGCTCATACGGACAAATGTCGGGATGAACAAAATACATATTCTTATATTTATTTTTTTGATCTTTACTACTTTGAATGATTTTCATCTCTTCGTCAGTTGGCTTGCGGAATCCTAGCAGCAACTTTTCAACATTCCAACGGTTGTGTTCTACTTGAGCTAGCATGGCGATCTGTTGCTCGTTAAGATTGATATTATGCGGATCGGTTATTCCTATCGAGCGAAGTTTATATACGCTGGAATAAGCATTATAGAGATTAGACCATTGATGGGCAACTGGTAGGTTGTTCCATAGATATTTCAATTCTTTTTTGTCTGGTAGTGACTGGGGAAGAGATTTGTTTTCATCTACAAATTTATATACATAGTTGATAGCTTGCCCTATCAGAATGCTACGTCCGTCTAGGTCGTGGCAGTTGTCGAGCATTCCAAACGGGAATACATGAGTAAATCTATGGGTGGCTTCATTTGTTTCGTTCTTATTTAGCATATTGAGTAGGGCACTAGAAGTTTCCTGTCTGACAAACACCGTAATATTCCTGTCGTAAACAATGCTCGGTAGATATAAGCCCATCGCTATACTTTGCGGTGGAAAGTTAAGACAAACAGCGATGGTTAATATTTCATTTGGGTCTTTGGCCCACTCTTCTATTTTGTTTTGCACAAAATCGCTTTCTGCCCGACCTTTAATAAACTCAAAGCGTATATCCAGAAAGTTTGAGTCTTCGCAGGCGCTGTTTGAGTGTATTGGCGTAAACTCTTCAGCGTTCAGATCGTTTGCACAAGAGTAATAGGCTGGCGATATATCAAAAAAGTGGCGGTATCGGCCACGAAAAAAATTCATTTCATCATCGGCATGTTCGTCGATAAAAGTAATGATAGTTTTTTTATTATTGTCGCGGCAGAAATTAGGAAAATGGAGTAAGTGGGCTGCCTCTACTCCGATAGCCACACCCATTCGGCTCATTCCGATGATAACAAGATGTATGTGCTTTTCGCTTTCATATGTAATTGCCTCACGGTCGATAATTGGATATTTAATGCTATTGTAGGTTGGAATTAGATGTTTATGACCTACTAGTATTTTCTTAGCCCAATCTTCATAGAAGTTGAAAGGATGAAATTCTATGTATTTTCTCCATTCGGCTGATAGGTCAGTAGT
>JAVVZN010000293.1:0-2675 GCA_036650555.1 Rikenellaceae bacterium | reverse complement strand
TGAAACAAGTGCAGGTGGAACAGTCATGTAGTCAAACACTTTCTGTGTGTGATATAATTCCGTGTCGAACATGTCGGCACGTATGTCGTCGAGAGTTACATAACCCTCGATTTCTCTATTTTCGGTTAGCACTGGAAATATGTTACGCTTGCTTATGCTGACAATCTTGACCATATCTTCCAGAGTCATGTCTATGCTTACTGGCATAAAATCATCTTCTACTAGTTTGTCGATCTCCACGAAAAGTATGGAGCGATCTTTTGAAAGCGACATGGTGTCGCCTTTAAGTGCTAGTTCGCGTGTGTAAACTGAGTATGGTGAAAAGTAGTAACATATTGCAAACGACACAGCCGAAACGAGCATCAATGGCAGAAACAGACGATACCCACCAGTTATCTCAGCAATAAGAAACACAGCAGTGAGTGGTGAATCCATGGCTCCCGACATCACCCCAGCCATGCCAACGAGTGTAAAAGGAATCACAGGCAATGAGAGATCAAAAAGATGGTTAAGCAGAGTGGCAACAAAAAAGCCAGTGAAGGCGCCCAAAAATAGTGAAGGCGCAAATGCTCCCCCAGCTCCTCCTGCTGCATTTGTGAGAGCCATGGCGATAGACTTAAACAGCATTATGCAAGCCATAAAGGCTAGTATAACCCATGTGTTGTCGCGAAATTCAAACATTGGAGTGTTACGGAATATCTCCGTCATATCGTTGGTTAGTAGCGCGGTAATAGAGTTGTAGCCTTGTCCGTAGAGAGGAGGCAAAAGCATGATCAACACCCCGATAGATAATCCGCCAATGATCCATTTTTTGTATTGACGATCAATTTTCTTGAATGCTGACTCAATCTTTGAGCTTGTATATATCAGATAATATGAAGCAAATCCACATACCACCGCTAAAACCAAATAGTAAGGCAGATGCGACACCTCAATAATATCGCCTGAAAGATTGACATTAAACACTGGATCAAACCCATGTAGAAAATATATTATTGATGCAGATGTGACGGCAGAGATTAGAATAGGAACAATAGATAGAACTGATATATTGAGCATTAACACCTCTAACACAAATATTACCCCTGCAATAGGAGCCTTAAATATTCCAGCTAGTGCACCGGCTGCTCCGCAACCCAGTAGTATGGTGGTGTTGCGGTAGTTCATGCGGAAGAAACGAGCAATGTTTGATCCCACTGCTGCCCCTGTCATAACGATAGGAGCCTCAGGTCCAACCGATCCCCCAAATCCTATTGTTGTGGCACCTCCAATTATTGAAGAGTAGGTGTTGTGAGGTTTAAGATAAGAGCGTTTGTGAGTTATTGCGTAGAGAATACGTGTGACGCCATGACCTATGTTGTCTTTTATAATCTTTTTGGTGAAAATAGTAACTAAAATTATACCTATAATCGGCATAACCAAATATAAAAAGTTTATCGAACTATCTTCAGTGGCAACCGATGCCACAAAATCTTTTATGGCTAATACCGTTTCCTCAAAAATATATGCTGCCGCTGCCGATGCTATGCCTACTATAAAAGCTATTAGTATCAGTAATTGTTTGTCGGATAGCTTTTTGGCTATGCGAATAAGATACCGATGGAGTATGTTTAATTTTGAATGTTCCATTTTTCAATTGAGAAAATAATTAACAAACGTACTATTTTTTTTTTATATATCAAAACGATTGGTTTTTAGCGTTTTGACTTCATAAGATTTTTAAAGTAATTGTATTATGTATGAAATTGTAGATAAAGTCAGCCAAAATGATTAATAATAGGAATAATTTTATTAAATTTGCAACAACTTTAATTATAAATGTTTCGTAAATGCCATTAAAAGAGGAAGTGTTGATTCGTAAGCCTGATTGGTTGAAGATCAAGATTGAGAACACAAAAGAATTTTCTTTCGTGTCTAAGATTGTATCTGACAATGGTCTACACACGATTTGCAGTAGCGGTAAGTGTCCAAACATGAGCGAATGTTGGAACCGTGGTACAGCCACTTTTATGCTTCTTGGCGATATTTGCACTCGTAGTTGCAAATTTTGCGCAACAAAAAGCGGTAAGCCGCTCTCTCCCGATAAAGCGGAGGCAGTTAAGCTTGCGCGTTCAGTGTCGATGATGAAACTCAAACATTGCGTGCTTACATCAGTTGATAGAGATGATCTTTCAGATGGAGGTGCGGCGCATTGGGTGGAGTGTGTTACGGAGGTGAGAAAATTAAATCCTCAAACCACAATCGAAGTGTTGATCCCAGATTTTGATGGAAGTCACTCTCTTTTAAATATGGTGGTGCAGTGTGGTGCTGATGTTTTCGGTCACAACATCGAAACAGTAGAGCGTATCACACCGCTTGTTCGTTCGCGTGCGCAGTTTGGTCGTTCACTCGATGTGCTAAGTTTTTTAGCATCAAAAAATGTGGTTGTGAAGAGCGGATTAATGGTTGGTATAGGCGAAACAGATGAAGAGGTGATAGAAACATTAAAACGCCTTCATGAAAATGGTTGTTCGGTGGTTACCATTGGTCAATATCTTCAACCAACAAAGCAGCATCTAAAAGTAGCAAGATACGTAACCCCTGATACTTTTGCCTACTACAAAAAGGAGGCATTAGAGATAGGTTTTGATTATGTAGAAAGTGCTCCGCTAGTGCGTTCATCGTACATGGCAGAA
>JAVVZN010000292.1:0-2698 GCA_036650555.1 Rikenellaceae bacterium | reverse complement strand
AGTGGCTAGTATGCGTGATGAAACCCTTTGACTTTATCCCATGCTCCGCGAGTGAAATCGGGAACTTCAACTGGATTGCCATTTGCCTCAAGTGAGATACGTGTCAGTTCAACAAGGCTTGACCATTCGGCAGCGTCGTAAACGTCCATGTCAAGTGGAAGACCTTTATTTAAACAATAGATAAGTCGCCAATCCATGATGTAGTCCATGCCGCCATGACCTCCAACTTTTGATGCCGCTTCTCCAATTTGTTTTACGATAGGATGTTCATATACCTTCATAACTGAATCACGCTGAGCGTCAGTCAAAAATGCGTGTTGTGTTGGCACTAAAGCAATGTTTTCTGTTGGGTATTTCTGAATAAAACCTTTTGTTCCGCTGATAGTGTGCAAACGACTGTAAGGACGTGGCGAGGTGACATCGTGTTGAACTAAGATAGTTTTACCTTTAGCCGTACGGATGATCGTGGTGTTCATGTCGCCACGCGCGTAAGTTGCTTTTGCCTCTGGAGAGTTCTCACCATAATGTTCTTTTGCAAGCTGGGTCATGCCGAATTGGTTCGATGAGATAGATACAAGATAATCCATTTTATCACCACGGTGAATGTTCATGGCTTGACAAACTGGACCTAAGCCGTGTGTAGGATATAGATTGCCATTGTGTTTCATGTTCCATCCTTTGCGCCATCCGTCGCCTAGTATCATGCTTTTCAACTCATGGATATATGCACCTTCGCCGTGTACTATCTCGCCTAACACACCTTGTTGGATCATGTTTAGAGTTGTAAGTTCAAAGTAATCGTAGCAGCAGTTCTCTAGCATCATACAATGTTTACGAGTTTTCTCTGCTGTATTGACAAGCTGCCAACACTCATCTAATGATGTTGCCGCAGGCACCTCCATCACCACATGTTTACCATGTTCCATGGCGTAGACAGCCATCGGTGTGTGGTGACCCCAGTCGGTTGTGATGTAGATAAGATCAATGTCGTCGCTCTCACACATTTTTTTCCATTCGTTTTCGTCGCCACAATACTCTTTAATCTTGTAAGGAATATTGATGTTGTTGTCTACAAATGATTTTTGTATGAAATCTAAACGTTCTTGTTTAAGATCGCATATAGCAGCTATCTTCGCTGTTGGGATAAAAGCGTAACGCCATACGGCACCACCTCCTCTACCACCAATCCCGATGAATCCAACGCGCACTGTGTCTATCTTGTCGGCTGTCAGTTGGAGAACATCTGTTTGTCCTGACTCACGCTCAGGAACGTCAAAACGGATAATGTTATCTTTTGGCGCTTTCGTTGTGCAGCTAATTGCAAAAAATACTACACATAGCATTGTTAGTAAATGTTTCATAATTGATATAAGATAAAAATTTCAAATGTGGTATGTAATCGTATTTATAGTGTATTTATGTGCTACGGGGGCTTGTAAATTTTAATCTAATGAGCTGTTTTAATTTTTTGCATAAGCGTGATGGAATCCTTTTACCTTATCCCATGCTCCGCGAGTGAAATCAGGAACTTCAACAGGTGCTCCGTTGGCTGCAACCGATATCTGTGTCAGTTCAAATAGGCTCGACCATTCAGCAGCATCGTAAACATCCATATCGAGTGGGAGTCCGTTGTTTAGGCAGTAGTATAAACGCCAATCCATAATGAAATCCATGCCACCATGCCCGGCTACATCTTCTGCAATAGGTCCTATCTGTGTTATGATAGGGTGTTTGTAGAGGGTAAGTATAGAATCACGCTGCGAAGGGGTCATGTATTGATGTTGGGTTGGTACTAGTGCAATTCCTTCATTCGGATATTTCTGAATGTAGCCTTTTGTGCCACTAACGGCATGAATGCGGCTATATGGGCGTGGAGAGGTGACATCATGTTGCACTTTTATTGTTTTGCCTTTCACGGTGCGGATTATAGAGGTGTTCATATCACCACGTGCATAAGTGGCTTTTGCCTCAGGTGAATTGGCTCCAAAATACTCTTTTGCAAGCTCACTCATCCCAAATTGGTTCGATGAAACCGACAAAAGATAATCCATTCTGTCGCCACGATGAATGTCCATGGCTTGGCAAATTGGACCTAAACCGTGAGTGGGATATAGATTTCCATTGTATTTCATGTTCCAACCTTTACGCCATCCATCGCCCTTTATCATGCCTTTTAACTCATGTATGTATGCACCTTCGCCATGTACTATCTCGCCTAACATGCCGTGTTGTATCATGTTAAGAGTGTTGAGTTCAAATAGGTCGTAGCAGCAGTTTTCCATCATCATACAATGCTTGCGTGTGCGTTCGGCAGTGTTCACTAGCTGCCAACACTCTTTTAACGATGTTGCTGCTGGAACCTCCATGACAGCGTGTTTGCCATGCTCCATGGCATATACAGCCATCTCTGTGTGGTGACCCCAGTCTGTGGTGATGTAGATAAGGTCGATGTCGTCGCGTTCACATAGTTTTTTCCATTCATCTTCACCGCCACAATAGTCGTCGAACTTATATGGAACATCAACTTTATAGGTTTTGAATAATCCACGGACATAATCAAGGCGTTCTTGACGTATGTCGCAAATAGCCATGATCTTCACTCCTTTTATATCTTTAGCCCCAGTTGCTGCTTATTTGACGCAAGCGTTGGGTCAGGACGTTCAATTGTTGACTGATTATTTGGCTGGTGTTGACGTTG
>JAVVZN010000291.1:0-2710 GCA_036650555.1 Rikenellaceae bacterium | reverse complement strand
GCCTCTCCAGTCTTTCATAGAAGGACCGTCAACTGTTTTTTGAGTTGCAGTTGTTGCGTGAACTGTTGTCATAAGACCTTCGATGATACCAAATTTATCGTTGATAACTTTAGCAAGAGGAGCTAGACAGTTTGTAGTACAAGATGCGTTTGAAACGATAGCTTGATCAGCTGTATATTTGCAGTTATTAACACCCATTACATACATAGGGGTGTCGTCTTTAGAAGGAGCAGACATTACAACACGTTTTGCACCTGCTTCGATATGTTTGTGAGCAGTTTCTTTTGTTAAGAAAAGACCTGTTGATTCAACAACGTACTCAGCAGAAACTTCATTCCATTTAAGGTTTGCGGGATCTCTCTCAGCAGTAACACGGATTGAATTGCCGTTTACAACAAGATTACCGTCTTTCACTTCTATTGTTCCGTTGAATTGACCATGAATTGAGTCATAACGCAACATGTAAGCCATGTAATCAACTGAGATAAGGTCGTTGATACCGACAACTTCAACATTTGAATTGTTTACTGCGGCACGGAACACTAAACGACCGATACGACCGAATCCGTTAATACCGATTTTAATTTTTGACATAACTGTAATTTTTATAATGGTTTAACTTAAATTTCAACTGCGATAACGAGATGCAAAAGTACAAATTATTTTTATATTCTACAATTTATTAATATCTTTGTTAGATTGTTTTAGAAATAACAATCTGACATTTAATAGCGCTATACAAAGGGTTAATGAAACCTATTTAGCAATGTAAATTTACAAATTTAAGCCTTTTACCCCAAACTTCACATATTTATTACATTAACGCAACTCTATATTTCTTACAACTTCATTAAATTAACGTAAAGATGACACAAAAAATTACACTATCCACCTGTTGCGTTTTAACTATTGCCCTAAGTGCTAAAGGAGAAAGCATAAAAAAAGATATAAAACCCAATATCCTTATAATCTTAATTGACGATGCTGGCTACAACGATTTCGGATTTATGGGATCGAAAGATTTACAGACTCCAAACATTGACGCTCTTTCAAAACATGGCACAATATTTACCGATGCCCATGTTTCAGCAACTGTAAGCGGACCCTCGCGAGCAGGGATATTGACAGGTCGCTATCAGCAACGATTTGGTTATGAATGCAACCCAACCGACACTCTATGGCTCTCCCAAAACGAAAAGACAATCGGAGATATTTTTTCTGAGAATGGTTATCGCACCTCTGCCATAGGCAAATGGCATCAAGGCAAAGCCGATGTGTGCCATCCTAACAATCGAGGGTTTGATCATTTCTTCGGATTTATCTCTGGTTCACGTTCATATTTCTATCGTCCTGACCGCGACGACAAACCAGGACGCGAAACCAACCTTCAACTCAACGGCACAATCAAAAGATTCAACGGTTATCTAACAGATGTCTTAGCCGATGAGGCAGCAAATTTCATCAACAACACCAACGATCCATTTATGATGTATCTGGCATTCAACGCTGTTCACACTCCAATGGAGGCAACAGAATCCGATCTTGCCATTTTCAAAGATCACCCACGTAAAAAACTTGCAGCCATGACATTTGCACTCGATAGAGCAGTAGGGAATGTGGTTGATGAGCTAAAAAAAACGGGGAAATACAACAATACATTAATATTTTTTCTAAGCGACAACGGAGGTGCAACCACAAACCAATCTAACAACTATCCATTAAAAGGTTTTAAAGGCAACAAATTTGAAGGCGGACACAGAGTGCCGATGTTAATGGTTTGGGGCGATAAGTTATCTTCAATCAAGCGTTACGATGGATTAAGCTCCTCACTCGACATACTTGCAACCGCAATGGAGGCAGCAGGCATAAAGAAATCTTCGTTAAGCAACAAAATTGACGGCACCGATCTGATTGCTCACCTCAATGGCAAAATAAAATCCGCACCACACGACGAGCTATTCTGGCGCAAAGACAAGATGGCAGCAGCAAGGGTTGGAGCCATGAAGATGATAAGAGTTGAGGGTTTAGGATATAAGCTATACAACCTAAAAGATAATCTACACGAAGACAACAGCATAGAATCGCAAGAACAACTCAATGCCATTAAGAAAAGAATGGCCAAATGGGAGAGTGGGCTGATCGCACCTCTATGGACAGAGGGTTTTGAATGGGACACCACAACAATGGAAATTCATCGCGATCTAATGCTTAACCGCCCAGTACGATATTATTCTCCCTCAAAAGAGCTATTAAAAGGCAAAAAAAATAGATGATAACTCAATATTTCATAAGCATATTAGTAGGAGCATGTTCGCTATTTGGCATCACAACCTCCGACATAGAACAAAAGATGATAGATTATGGAATGGTCAGTGTAGTGATGCTCGACCCAACAATAAAAGTTGGGCTTGCCTACTCCACTACCAATAATTTTGTAAAAACCGACATGTATGGCGATTTCGATAAGGCCTATCTACTTCCTGAGATAGCAGAGATGGTGGTCAAAGCACAGAGAATATTAAAAAAGCAATATCCAAACTATTCATTACTTATAATAGACGCAGCACGCCCAATGTCGGTTCAACAAAGAATGTTTAAGATGGTAGCAGGCACGCCACTGAATATTTATGTAGTCGTCCCTTAAAACCCCATATACAGTCTACTATTCAATAAATTAACTCTCAAAATAGTTAAAAATATCTGCAAGATA
>JAVVZN010000290.1:0-2732 GCA_036650555.1 Rikenellaceae bacterium | reverse complement strand
GCTTATTTAAGTTTAAGTAACTCGCAACTTGTTATAAATATTCCATCGGTTAAAGGGTATGATGATGCGATTGGGAAATATATAGTACCTATCGAAGATATCGGTATTGTAGTCTTGGATAATAAGCAAATTACAATAACTCATGGTGTTATTGAATTATTGTTAGAAAATAATGTTGCATTGATTACTTGTGATTCTGATAGATTACCTGTTGGATTGATGTTGCCACTTTGTAGTCATACAACGCAGAGTGAGCGATTTCGTGTGCAGATTGATGCTTCGTTACCCCTAAAAAAGCAACTTTGGCAACAGACCATACAGGCAAAGATTACCAATCAAGCTCGACTGTTAAGCTCTATGAGATGTGTGATGGTGAAAAATATGTTGGTATGGGCTGGTGATGTCAAAAGTGGAGATCCCGATAATTTGGAGGCTAGAGCTGCTGCTTATTATTGGGCAAATACATTTTCCAATTTTAAACGAGATAGATATGGCGCGTCACCAAATAATATGCTGAACTACGGGTATGCTATTTTGAGAGCAATTGTGGCGCGTGGATTAGTGTCTAATGGATTATTACCTACATTGGGCATTCACCATCATAATCGTTATAATGCGTACTGCTTAGCCGATGATATAATGGAGCCATATAGACCTTATGTTGATAGAGTTGTGGCTGAAATGTTTGATTCAGGATGTCGTGATATAGATAAAAATGTAAAATCTAGATTATTATCTATTCCATTATTGGATGTGGTAATCAATGGACAGCGTAGTCCATTAATGGTGGCTGTAAGTCAAACAACATTCTCTTTGTATAAATGTTATTGTGGCGAGAGTAGAAAAATAGTATATCCAGAAATATAAAAATAATGGAGCGATTTTCAGAGTATAGGGTTATGTGGGTGTTTGTTTTTTTCGATCTTCCGACAGAAACGAAGAAAGAACGTAAATTGTATAGCGAATTTCGTAAGATGTTGCTTAATGATGGATTTATAATGTTTCAATATTCAATATATATGAGGCATTGTCAATCTAAAGAGAATGCAGATGTGCATATTAAAAGGGTTAAGGCTGCACTACCACCATCTGGGGAGGTCGGTTTGGTGGCTGTCACAGATAAACAATTTGGGTCTATGGAGCTATTTAGGGCTAGAAAAGTTGTTAGTAAAAATCAACCATGTTTGCAGTTAGAATTGTTTTGACAGAAATGAAAAAGCCGCCAATTGACGGCTTTTCTTATTCGTAAACTATCGTAATTTTATTTTATAGAATCACTTGTACGTTGGTGATTTATAGGCTATTGAGCATATCGTAATGTTTACGATATGTCAAAGATACAATTTTGAAAGCAAATCACAACTAAATCAATCAGTTCATTTAAGGTTTTGATAATGTTTACGATATGTCAAAGATACAATTTTGAAAGCAAATCACAAAACTATTTTTGTAAAGGTTGTCTTCAAAATGGCGTTATGCTATTGCCCCACCTTTATAGGAAAATATCTATTAGCAAACTGTTCAAACTCTTTCAGCTTTGTTGCCGAATATTTTTTGAACTCTTCTATCGTCATTGTTTTTGCATATTAAAAATATATTGTATATTTGTGGTGAGATAGTCGGCTTTAAGGCAAGGTCTCGGACTGTAGTTCCGAGAGTCCTTGTTTGTCAGTTGATTATCTCTTTATAATATTTAAGATAGTATCACTATCAGTGATACTGTGTATTGATGATGTGCTATTGGTAAACTCTCTGACTATAATCCACGATTTGTCCCCCATTGTATCTACTTCAAACAGATGTGTGTTTATGCTAATATCATGCTTATTCACACCTTACCAACATAGACAGCACTATTCATTGCATCATTCACAAAGAGAGAAAATGGTATTTGAGATCTGAATTGAGGTGTGTACATCCTTTTTTATTCAAAAGTAGTACATGTAATTAAACCATAAAGGACATAAAAGAAGCGACCATTTTTATGGGGTTGCCTAGTGTTTGAAATATTAAAATTAACTATTATTCTTTTTTCCTTTTTTTTCGTTCAATAGGATAACCTATTAATCTGCCATAATCATAATAAGTCATGGTAACGAAAGAATCATCTTTTCTGTGTTTTTCTGCAAAATTTAAACATTCATCATCAGTTGCTGTTTCAGGATCGGGAGCATTGTACTTTGATAATATGCTCTTATAACGTTCTACATTATTTTGATATTCCTTATTCTCTTCATTAGCCTCTTTGATCTTGGAGTGAATTGAAACACATGCCCAAACAAGCAATATTGCTACGATTTGAATAAATAACGACATACAATTATTTTTTAGTGTTATTTTTAATTTAACAACTCTTTTAACAGAGCAAAATATCGGCTACCATATGCAGTGGTGAGTGCTTGTTGGCTACTGTTGCAGGTGTGGTGTTGTTATCTTGATTGCTTAGTTTTTGGCTTGCCAGATTTGTCTCATGCCTCGTTTTCGCTTGTATCGCTTTTGTTCTGTTCTTATGGTTGTGTTGTAGCAAGTTTACGAATATAATCAAAATTATTTACAATCACTTAATAGATTAGATAATTGCAAACTATTGTGTATATTTGTGATAACTGTGAGGCTTGCTATTTTGTGCTATTGATCGACTTTTGGGGCGACTTGATGGTTTAGAGCAGCTACAACCAGTAGACGGATTGTTGTCCGATAAAAATTTTAAACGTGGCATGTAATTGTATGGG
>JAVVZN010000289.1:0-2739 GCA_036650555.1 Rikenellaceae bacterium | reverse complement strand
GTTGTGTTTTATTGGTTGGTATATGTCTTTTACATAGGTAAGCCATACAGATGACTGGTCGGCATTCTTCTTATTCACCGAATCAAGACGATGGTAGTTGAAGTAACGCACTTGATTAAGGTCGGTTGAGTCTATGTAGTAACGATACGAGAACTCATACTCCCCAATACGGTTTAGAGGTATGCGTATCTTAAATTTTTTCAATGAATCAAGTGAGCGATATTTAAGTGTGTCGTTACATTGATACAAGATCTCTTTGCTATACTCTTTCGCTTTTTCCTTCCATGTTTTATTCAAATCATTGCGAAACTGTGCGATGGTTCTTACGTTTTCAAGATCTGCCACTGCCTCCTCTATCAAAACCACAATCACATTGCTCTTGCGTCGTGAGTGGGTTTCTATGGTGTATTTGAGATCAGCAGCTGTGTAGCCGTAGTTTGTGAATATAGATTCAAATATAGAAAGAGTATCTTTTTGAGAGCTAGCTATTTTAAGACGTGCATAACTATCTACAAAAGCACTCTCGATAAATATCTTTTTAAGGACACTTTCGGGAATCATTCTCGGTGCATCGCTCTTGCACGATGTAAATATTGATAATATCAATAAAACTATGGTTATTATTGCTCTCATTAATCTCTCTTTCTACGACTTTTAACGGTAACAAAAATAATAAAAATGTTTATAATAGCAACCGATAAAGTTACCATTGCAACATCTGATGCTGATAGCAGCACAGGATATGTGTCTATAAGCAAGGTTTGGCTCTCGATCTTTATGAATCCAATGTATTGTTGTGCAATAGTTAATAAAGATCCTACAACAACTCCTCCTATTATTCCAGCTAGACTTATGTAGGCACCTTGAAAAAGAAAAATCTTATCTATAAATCTCTCTTTAGCTCCCATTACGCTGAGTATGTTTATTTGTGATCGTTTGTCGGCCATTAACATTATGAGTGATCCAGTAAGGGTGAATGATGCAACTATAATTACTAATAACGAGATTAGAAATATTATTCGTTTCTCACTCTGCATGATCTCATAAACAGTCTGCTTTTGTTGGTAGCGAGTTTGTACTTTATATTTTGATCCAACAACTTTTTCTATCTCTGCTTTTATCGTGTTGATATTTGCACCCTCTGATATTTTTATTCCTATGGCGCTAACTTGATTGGCACGCGAAAATAGCTCACGTGCAAAATCTAACGGAACCACAATATAACTTCCATCTGTTTCGGCATCAATCACAAAGATGGATGTTGGAAATATATCTTTCGCTTTGTACGATGGAGTAGGTATAAACGAGGTGCGTTCCGTGGTTGGAACAAAGAGATGCAACGGTTGGCTAAGGTTCACATTAATGCCAAGGTTGTATGCCACACCCATGCCCACAACTGCATATTGAAGATCTCCTAATCCTAATGAGTAGTTGCCAACGGTGACCATATTACTTATTGGCACAACTTTGTTGTAGAGTGTGTCTACACCGCGCACATTTACAAGTGTTTGTGCGTCTTTGTAGCGTGCAAGTGCATTGTCTTCCAGAAAGGAGGTGATGGTTTCGACTCCTCCAATAACCTCAATTTTGGATGTCAGTTCATCAGAAGAGAAAAATCTTCCTTCAACTGGTGTGATTTTAAGCTGTGCATCGAAATTAGAATTCAAACTCTCCATAAGTGAGTTTAAACCTCCAAATACAGAGAGTAGAATTATTAATGCTGCAACTGGAACTGCAACAGAAAGAGAGCTAACAATAGAGATAACATTGATGAGAGTATGAGATTTTTTAGAAAACAGATAGCGTTTAGCAAAAAATCGTACCAGCGTGTTGTTTGTATCTCTGAAGTTCATATGTGTCTACTCCTCCTCGTTTGGGTCGGCAGGAGTTATGACTATATCTTTCATAACTTTATTTATATTGTCTGCATATTCTAGCGAGTCGTCTAGATAAAATGCCACTTCTGGCATGATGCGCATCTGATTTTTCATTCTTTTGGCTAGCTCCATACGCACACGATATGCGTTCTCACGCATCTTTGTCATCACCTCTTCGTGTTTCTCAAATGGAAATATTGATAGATATACCTTTGCAAGTTCAAAATCAGGGCTCATTCTTACCACAGTAACACTCACTAGTATTCCCCGCACAAGATCACTACACTCTTTTTGAAAAATATCGCTTATGTCTTTTTGTATTTGGTGTGCAATCTTTTTGCCTCGTGTTGATTCTTCTTGTATCATAATTTTTTTATTACTGTTATTTATCTTTCCCAAATTTATAATATACTCCGATCGAAACCGATAAAAAATCAATAGGTGATTCATTAGGGTTTGTTGGATATTTTGTGTGGTTTTTTAAGATGTCGGAGAGTCCGAAGTTGTATCTGAACTCTGCTTGCACATCAATTCTCTTTGCAATTGTTACGCCATATCCTGCACCAAATGTTAATCCATACTCCATCCTGTTATCTCTCTCTGGATCTAGTTTGTATTCGCGATTATATACCTCACCTAGCTCTTTGGTGATGAATTTTTCTTTTGACGATAGGTTGTATGATACGTATGGTCCAGCATTAAGAAAAAAACGTGCTCTCTTTTTGAACATATTGATGTGAGGTTGCCAAAGAAACGGTAGTTCAATAGAGGTTATTGTACGAATATAAGAGCTGTCGGATTTTGGGCGTGGTAACACCTTATATCCTTTTTGCTGAACACTTAAATCAATCTCTATTCCTCC
>JAVVZN010000288.1:0-2763 GCA_036650555.1 Rikenellaceae bacterium | reverse complement strand
GGTCATCAAATGTGGGATGGGCCTTATGGCGACTTCGGATCGCGCAAAAGCTTAATAGCAAGCATAGATCAATCATTAAAGAGATTAAAACTTGATTATGTAGATATATTCTATTCGCATCGCTACGACCCTCAAACCAACCTTGAAGAAACAATGTTGGCACTATCACAAATAGTTCGCAGCGGTAAAGCACTCTACGTTGGTTTGTCAAAATATCCTGTCGATGCCCTAAGAAAAGCTATCGACATACTAAAAGAGCTAAATACTCCGCTTGTGGTGCATCAAGTTCGCTATTCAATGCTTGTAAGAGGCGCAGAAGATGGTGTTTTCGATCTTCACAAAGAGAAAAAATTGGGATGCGTGTCGTTTTCCCCTCTAGCACAAGGCTTGCTGAGTCCTAAATATCTAAACGGCATACCAGAATCATCGCGAGCAAGAGAAGAACACTTTTTAAAAACAACAGATGTAGAGAAAAATATAAACATAATAAAGGCACTAAACGCCATTGCCGAAAAACGAGGACAAACTCTATCGCAGATGGCAATAGCATGGCAGCTATCCGATGATCGTGTGACATCGGTAATAATGGGTATCAGTGCTAAAGAGCAACTTGAAGAGAACTTACTAGCCCTATCAAACACCAAATTTTCTGACGAAGAGCTTCGTCAAATAAACAATATAACACAATCTAACTTTTAATACAATGGAAAAAACCTTATCCAAACGACTCCACTCTCTTGACATTCTGAGGGGGTTCGATCTATTTTGCTTGACAGTGTTCGGTCCTATCTTATGGAGCATACAGTCAGTGATAAACAGCCCTTGGTATGATAGCATACTCACACAATTCTCCCATAAGTCGTGGGAGGGATTCGCATTTTGGGATTTGATAATGCCACTATTCATGTTTATGGCTGGCGTGTCTATGCCATTCGCATTTTCAAAATACACAAATGGCAACAGCTACAACAAAAAAAATTTATACCTTAGAATTTTAAAACGTGTAGTAGTTTTATGGATTCTAGGTATGGTGTGTCAAGGAAACCTATTAGCATTCGAGATCAACAATCTACGCCTATTTTCCAACACCTTACAAGCCATTGCAATAGGTTATCTAGGAACAGCCATCCTATTTCTTAACTTCAAACGTAAAGCACAAATCATAATCTGCTCCCTACTACTTGTAGGTTATTGGGCTATTATGCAATTTGTAGGTAACGCCGATTATGCACAAACATCAAACCTTGCAGAGGTAATAGATAGCTCTGTTCTCGGACGGTTCCGCGACGGCGTGTCGTATGACCAAAATGGGACATGGCAATTCAGCCCCGATTATCATTACACATGGGTGCTAAGCTCTATGAACTTTATTGTTACTGTTGCCCTCGGAATGTTCACAGGAACCATTATAAAAAGCAATAAGAGCGAAATGCAAAAGGTGAAGACAATGGCAATTTTTGCTGTTTCACTCATTGCAGCAGGTTGGTTGTGGGATTTTCAGATGCCTGTAATAAAAACTATATGGACAAGTTCAATGACTCTTGTAAGTGGTGGATATTGTGTGGCATTAATGTGTTTATTCTATTATGTTATTGATGTCAAAGGTCACACAAAATATGTGGAATGGCTTAAAATATATGGCATGAACTCAATAGCGGCTTATGTTATGAGTAACGTCATAAGAATTGGATGCGTTAGCACATCACTACTCTACGGCACAGAACAATTTTTAGGTGAGCTCTACCCAACACTCCTAAAACTGGCGAGTTGCACCATATTTTTCTTAATTTTACTGTTAATGTACAAACACAAGATATTCCTTAAAGCATAGTTTGCTTTTTATTGACATTGAAAACTCCTTACTACAAGTAAAGGTGTTTAAGAAAATCTATTTGAAGAAACAAACCAATAGATTTTCTTAAATACCTTTTGTTGTAAATATTATTATATTAATTACCTTTGCAGCATAAATTTAAAAACTTTATGAAAATTTATTTAGTAGGTTATATGGGGTGCGGAAAGAGCACACTAGGCAAACCACTGGCTCGTAAGTTGCTATATGATTTCATTGACATGGACTCATATATTGAACGAAAAGAGAACTCCACAATAAGTGAACTATTCAAAGATCGAGGAGAGAAACAATTTCGCCAGATAGAAAGAGAGTGTTTAGAAGAGTTATCAGCATCCGACAACATAGTTATAGCCACAGGAGGAGGTGTTGCCTCGCACCTCAACAACATGGAATACATGATTAAAAAGGGGATAACGATCTACTTAAAGATGGATGGCGCCACTCTAGTTTCTCGTCTTGCAATATCGCAAGTTCCACGACCTCTACTACAAGGCAAAAGCAGGGAAGAGATGTTAGAAACAGTAAATAGCATGCTTATTGAGAGAGAACCATTCTACAATAAAGCACACATAATAATTAATGGTAAAGATATAAAAGTAGACGATATTTTAGAGGAGATAAAAAAATGGTAAACAAATTGGTTAAATTTTTATTAAGCATTTTCATTATTGCAGCCACATATTCATGCAAAACAGAGCAACCTGTATATTGGGATGTATTGACCATTGATGAGAACAACAATGGCATTGAGGCCGACATGACATATCCATATCGCTTCGGTGGCAATGAGAAAATAAGTGCAATCATAAACGATAAAATTGCTCAAACATTGGTGTCACCACTATGCGAAGACACAATGTCTGATAGTATCTCAATAGATTCAATGCTAAACTTTTTGACAATTGAGA
>JAVVZN010000287.1:0-2775 GCA_036650555.1 Rikenellaceae bacterium | reverse complement strand
AATGGAGGTATTTAAAATCACCAAAGTCGGAAACATTGCAGGATGTTTGGTTCGTGAAGGTAAGGTCACTCGAAACACAAAAATACGTATAATCCGCGATGGTATTGTGGTGCATTCAGGCAAACTAGGTTCTCTTAAACGTTATAAAGATGATGTTAAAGAGGTTGGTGCAAATACTGAGTGCGGCTTGAATATTGAAGGTTTCAACGATATTAAAGTTGGCGATATAGTTGAAGGATACGAAGAGGTAGAGGTTAAAAGAGTCTAACTTACATAGTTGCTCTTTGAAAAGTTGAGCATCACTAATAATTTTAATGAGATTGTCTTTAGAGGCAATCTCATTTTTTTTGAACTGAAGAAACAATAATTTTTAAATTTATAGGTTTCTCATAAAAATTAACTAATTTTGCAAACTATTACTTTGCCATAAAAATATATATTAAATAATGTTAGGTATGAAAAAATACATTCCGTATATTGTTGCATTACTTGCTTTTTTAGCAGTGTCGATGGTTTATTTTGCTCCTCAATATGAAGGGAAAGATGTTCGTAAATCAGACGATATTCAGTATAATGGAATGAAAGGTGGAATTGCTGATCATATTGACAAATATGGGGAGCATCCTCAATGGGCAGCAAACATGTTTTCTGGTATGCCTGCATATTTGATAGACATGAACTACGATGGCAGATATGTAAAAGATATTGCCGATGAATTTTATTTTATTGGTAAACCTGCCGCCTTCTATTTTATTTTAATGGCTGGCTTCTATTTTATGTTGCTTTGTTTCGGCGTAAGTCCTTACTTAGCCATAGCTGGTGCCATTGCTTATGGGTTATCCACCTATTTTATTATAATTTATGAGGCTGGGCACATCACTAAGCTTATGACGCTTGCTTGGGTTGCGCCTTTGTTGGGTTCTATCTTCTTAACGTTCCGCAAAAACATGTGGGTAGGTGTAGGGCTCACTGGCATCTTCTCTGCAATCGAAATAAGTACTTCGCATCCTCAAATCACATACTACTTCTTGTTTGTAATTCTTGCTCTTATTATTTTTGAGGGCTTCAATTATTACAAGCAAAAACTTATGACTAAGTTTTTTGTGCGTTGTGGCTTACTGCTTGCTGTGGCTGCACTTGCAGTTGGGGCTAACTCTGTACAACTATGGTATATAAACGATTATTCAAAAGATTCCATTAGAGGAAAGAGCGAGCTCACTCTTTCAGACGATAATGCCCACAACCATACATCCGGGCTTGATCGTGACTATATCACTGCGTGGAGCTATGGTAAAACAGAAACGTTAAACCTGTTTATCCCTAACCTTATGGGCGGTAGCTCAAATGGTGGATTCAGTAAAGATGGTGCTGTGGCAGAGTCGTTGAAGAAATATGATTCCGCAAGTCTTGCAACATCATTACCTGCATATTGGGGAGATCAACCCTTCACATCTGGGGCTGTCTATATTGGAGCAATCATGGTGTTTTTGTTTGTGCTCGGACTATTTCTTGTCAGAGGATGGATAAAATGGTGGATTTTAGGTGTCACTATTTTTGCACTATTTCTTGCATGGGGGCATAATATGATGTGGTTCACAAATATATTTATTGATTACGTACCACTATACAATAAGTTTAGAACAGTATCAACCATACTTGTGATTGTACAGTGGAGTGTGCCGTTGCTCGGTATGTTGGCTTTACAAAAGATATATGGGCGTGAAGTCGATTCACCCACTTTCACTAAAGCTTTTAAACGAGCTTTGATTGTCACATGTTCTATTGCTCTATTCTTTATAGTGCTTGGTGGTTCGTTTATGGATTTCTCTTCTGCCTCTGATGGCAAGATGGGATTACCCGACGACGTGATCGCTGCCATGCAGTCTGAACGTGCTGATATGATGCGTATGGATGCCATTCGTTCACTCATATTTGTGTTACTTGCTGCAATCATAGTGTTTGCTATGCAAAAAGAGAAGATCAAACGTGGTGTTGCTGTACTTGCAATTACAGTGTTGGTGACAATAGATATGGTGGGTGTTGATATTCGTTTTTTAAATTACGATCATTTCGTGTCGGTTAAAAAATCATTGGAGATCCAACCTACCGCTGCCGATCTTCAAATATTACAAGACAAAGATCCGAATTTTAGAGTTGCAAACATGTCGGTTTCGCCTTTCCAAGATGCACAGACCTCATACTTTCATAAATCAATTGGCGGATACCATGCAGCTAAAATGCGTCGCTATCAAGATATTATAGATCGTTACCTGTCGAAGATGTATATGGGTGTCTACAACATGCTAAATACCAAATATTTCATCACGAAAGATGATCAAGGTCAGCTAGCTGTACAATATAATTCTGCTGCCTTTGGAAATTGTTGGTTTGTGGATAGTGTGGCGTATGTGAAAAATGCCGATGAAGAGATTAATGCCCTTGAAAATGTGCATCTTCGTAGTGTTGCTGTTGTTGATGAGAAGTTTAAGAAAGATATTGAAAATGTGGTATTGACTCCTACCGACACCACTGCATCCATAAAACTAGTATCATATAAAGTTAATGATCTAGTCTATAAAAGTTCATCTTCAAAAGATGAGATAGCTCTCTTCTCCGAGATATATTATCCAAAAGGTTGGAGTGCATACATAGATGGAGTAGAGGTGCCATATTTCAGAGCAGACTACATTCTACGTGCTATCGTTGTTCCTAAAGGCAATCATTCCATTGAGTTTAAGTTTGCTGCCCCAAATTTTGCTCTATTTAAAGGTATCA
>JAVVZN010000286.1:0-2790 GCA_036650555.1 Rikenellaceae bacterium | reverse complement strand
AAGAGGGTTTTCCGGTGCTGCCGTGCAGCTCCTAATATTTAGCTTAAGGCATGATTTATAACCAGAGTTTAAATTTATTATCAATGGCTTTGAAATTTCACAAAGCCATTGGTAATAAAAATCTGTTTTTAAATTACGTCTTTAGAAACGATATGAAAGACCTATTGATGGAGCGAAAGCTATTGATTTGTATCTTCCTCTGAAATATGTTGCAGCGGATTCAGATAGAGGTGATGAGGTAACATATTCACCATCTGTTTTCAAACCATCTATGTATAGAAATGCTATATCAATCGACAATCCTTTACAAGGACGGTAGCTAGCACCTACTGATATACCAACTTTGTCGGCTCCAGGTGTTTCGGGATTGTATTGCATCTCTTGAACTGGTGTTTGATCATAATAAATACCAGCACGTAGGTCGAATTTCTTATTTAAAGTGTATTGACCACCGAGACGTACGCCAAAAGTATTTTCATATTTTTTCTCAGCCACAATATTATACTTCTTCAAAATATCTTCATTGAACACTAAATCCAATCTTTCATAAGACGACCATCCTGTATATTGCACATCAAGTGCTAACAATAGATTAGTTATAGGTTTGAAAGCGAATCCCAATGTTAGGTTTGAAGGAAGAGGCAGTTCTGAGCTGAAAGATGCCTCATCAATTGGAGGGATTGGAAGACCTGTTGCAGCAATTACCTCTTTGGCTTGAGCATCAATATAGCTTAACTTTGCCTCACCACTCGAAACTTTCATCACTACTTTAGAACGATAGTTCAAACCAACACTAAACTGATCATTAAATTCATACATCAAACCTATGTTGTAGCCAATACGAACAGACGAACTACCACTCACGCCAACGGAAAGAGGCACCACATCTTCATACTGAGCTCCTGCGGCATAAAGTGCACCAGATGGAAGTAACCCGCGTGAAATTGAGAAATCTCCAGTTGCAATCATCAAACCAGCGCCAAAACTCAATCCTTTTGCTAGTTTCACAGCAACTGTGGGTTGGATGAAGTAGCTCTTTAATGAAATATCTTGAACTAGTGAAGAACCTTCCCAGTCACGTCCCCAATTATTTGTACTACCATAGGGAGTTGTCACACTCAAACCAACTGCTAGTTTTTCAGGAATAAGCGAGAACCCTGCATACAAAAAGAGAGGTGTTCCCATTTTGTTATCAGTTTTTGCTTTGTAACCTTCAGCACTTTCGTATTTAGCAATAGCTTTTACACCTGTGATACCTGCTGAGAAATCCATTTTTGGGATATAGATAAGCGATGCAGGATTGAAGTGCATGCCTTCAGCTCCTAGTTTAATTGCAGTACCAGTGTGACCCATACCTGTTTGTTTCGTGCTTTGTAGATTTACTTGGAAGCCTTCAGCAAAAGTAATTGTTGAGGCAAAAAGTAACGAAACTAATAGTATTACTTTTTTCATTATGATCTTTTTAGATTAATTTATAAGAGTGACAACCACTCCTTTGCTATAAAAATAACAATTATCGGCGGCAAAGGTATGAAATATATTTATTGTACAACAATAAGAAGCTGTTTTAATTTCTTAATCTCATCCATTCATATCTATTTAAGGCATAATTTCCTTGAAATTTTCACTAGTGCCTTACATCAATGCGAAACCCTAGGAGCTGCTGGGCAGCTTCCAAAACCATCTAAGAGGGTTTTCGTTTTTTGAAGCATTGCAAGTGCATACTTTTTTCTCCAAAAAAGTATTAAATTATTACCCATGTCATAACATCAATAAGTCTAAACAATAGACTCTATATCTTCAACCACTTCAATAGCATGAATTGGTTCCGACAACTCCTTACGATATTCACGACGATAGAATATATAGGCAACAATAGCACCCAACGCCCAAGATGCTGAACCAGAAAGCCATATACCTATCTCGCCCCAACAATCAGAGAGCACCCCTGCCAGTGGCACACGCACTATCCATAGAGAAAACAGAGTGATAAACATAGGCACAATTGTGTTGCCCATGCCGCGAAGGGCACCCATATAACAAAACATAACAGCAAACAGCGGAAAGGTAACACCTAGCACATATAAATATGTTGTTCCTACATTAATCACACTCACCTCAGGGGAGAACATCTTCATAAGTGGGAGCGACAATGCCGACAATACAATAAGTATAACAAAACTAGCAACCAGTGAAAACTTCAAAGCAGCACGCACCCCTAGTCGCACTCTATCTTTAAGCCCTGCTCCATAGTTTTGTGCTGTGAAGTTGGTGACTGCAATAGATAGGTTTAGAGGAATCACAAACACAAATGCCTCAATTCGTGAGGCAGCGGCATAACCTGCAATGGTGTCGGTGCCAAAGCCATTTACAAAACTCATGATAGCTAACATACCTATTGAAACAAAGAGCTGCTGCATCCCAGCAGGAATGCCTAGTTTTAGGCTACGTAGAAATATTGCTGTATCAAATCTTAGTTTCATAAGATTTGTGCTTACAATCTCGTTGTGACGTGCAGTGTAGATGAAGGCAAACGTCACAGCAAACCCTTGCGAAATCACCGTTGCCCATGCAGCACCTTCAATTCCAAAACCAAACACCACCACAAACAGCAAATCGAGTGCGACGTTCAAAACTGCCGACACAGCAAGAAATATAAGTGGTGTTTTTGAATCGCCAACGCCTCTGAGAATAGCCGACAGAGAATTAAATAGAAATAAAAATATCAACCCTATCATATAGATGTTGAGGTAGGTTGCGGCCTGAGGAATTATTTCGGGTGGCAACCCA
>JAVVZN010000285.1:0-2799 GCA_036650555.1 Rikenellaceae bacterium | reverse complement strand
ATATATCTAAACGGCTTTTTCAAACAACTAATATTGAAACGACTCTGTTTAGATATTAAAACCGAATTTAGTGAGAGTTTTTCACAACAAGCTGAGGATGATTACCGATACTCAATATCGCCAAAAATAGCAACCGACGATATTAAGTTTACACCATACTATCAAGTTTTCTCTGAGAAACTACCATTTGAACCAAACTTATCTATTATTGATCTCATATTTTGTATGGGACCTGAGGCAAAAAACTACTTAACACAAAATAAAGAAATCATATAACACAAAACTATTATGAAAAGAATAATATTAATATTAATGCTTGCCACTGCAATAGGATGTAGTAGTTCAAATTTTGATCCACAAATCGACACCCCTATTGAGATTACAGCAGATGGTAACGCCTACATTGAAGGAGGTCAAGGAGGAATCGTTCTATCTAAAAACGGCATAGAGTCGTGGAGAGATGAGAGTTCATTAACTTTCTACTTTAAACCCGACACCACAGGCACTCTACAACTTGCCTTCTCAGGAAAAAACAACGGAGGCACCAGTGAGTTAAAGATTACGGCCCTCGATAAAACATTCTCTGTGGCAGTAAACAACACATCGCTCGACACTATTGCTATTGGACAAGTCACTGTGAAAGACACTTCATATATAAAGGTGACATTCAATGCAGTAAGCAAAGAGGGCGACATCTACGCAAATGTTAATTCGCTTATGATAGGCGGCACAGCAACCAACAAAAATGTTGTTTTTGTCAAAAATTTCTCCACCTACTGGGGTCGTCGTGGCCCTAGTGTACACATGAAATACACTCTTCCTAAAGATATTAATATCAAATACTTCTACAACGAAGTGACTGTTGCAGATGGCAACGATGTTATTGGTAGCTATTTCATGTCAAACGGTTTTGGTGAGGGTTATTTCGGCATGCAAGTAAATAGCACAGATGAGCGACGCATACTTTTTTCAGTATGGAGTCCTTTCGACACTCAAGACCCAAAAGATATTCCTGAATCCGACCGTATAAAAATGTTGCGTCAAGGCGAAGGCGTGCATATTGGAGAGTTTGGTAATGAAGGATCGGGCGGACAAAGCTATCTTATATATCCATGGAAAGCAGCCACCACCTACAAATTCCTCACCGAGATCGCTCCAGATGGTAAAGGAGCAACAATCTACACAGCATATTTCTATGCCACAGACGAGAACCGTTGGAGATTAATAGCATCATTCAAACGTCCTAAAACCAACACCTACTATAAAAATGCTCATTCATTCCTTGAAAACTTCATTCCAAATCAAGGATACATCACACGTGAGGTGCATTTTGGTAATCAATGGGCATTTTCTACCGAAGGCAAATGGATAGACCTAACCGAAGGCATGTTTACATATGATGCCACCGCACGAGCAGGTGTAAGAATTGATTATGCTGGCGGCACTACAACCGATGGCACCATGTTCTACCTTAAAAACTGCGGTTTCTTCACTGAAAACACTCCTTACAAAGCAAAATTCACAAGGAAAAACGCCACACAACCACCCGTGATAGACTTCGCAGCACTAGAAAGCATCAAATAATGAAAAAGGCTCCCACAAAAGAGGTTATTGCCAAAGCTAAAAAAGTGATATTAAATCACTTAGAACGCATTGAAAAGCAGAAAAAAGCTATCTCTCACTTTGCTGAAGAACAAACAAAAAAGAATATCATAAGAAGAGTAAGAAACGAAAACAACATTACTACTTCTGTACGATTCAAATATGTGAAGAGTAAGTTCTGCCGTTATGTGACTTTTTTTGTGATGCTTATCGTAATTGCTTTTTTTGTCTATCTGCTTTTGTCTAGTAGCGGATCTTATCTATCGGCTTGGTATTTGTCGTTAGTTTTTGCCGTGCTGCTACTCTATCTTATATCATTTCCACGATATATAAAGCTGACAACAAACATGTTGGAGATACACGCCATACTAGAGATAACACCTATCATCTACTCCGACATCAAACGTGTGTACAGAATAAAACGATACCGTTTGAAAGGTATTTTCCCATTAATAGGGAGTTATGGTTTTGGAGGATTTTTTGGTTATTATATCGACGTGAAACAGCTCAAAATAGTCTATATGCACGCCACAAAATTATCGAACCTAATAGCAATAGAAGATATATACAACGACAAATATATAATTAGCTGCGAAGATCCAGTTCTCTTTATTGAAGAATTAAAAGCTGCTAAAGAAAGAAACAAAAAATTATAGTTATGAAAAATATAGCCTTACTAATCACATTTATAATTTTGTTCTTCTCTCCTCAGGCTAATGCCAAAGGAAAAGAGGTGACGATAGTGGCATCGCAATTTGGGATAATACCCGACACTAAAAAGAACATATCGCCACTAGTTGCGCAGATGATTGACAGCGTAAAAAAAATATCTGACGGCGAGAAACATATAAAAATTATATTTTCTAAAGGCAGATACGACTTTCACGAAGAGGGATCATTCGTACGCCAATATTATATCTCAAACCATGATCAAACCAATCCAAAAAAAGTTGGTTTAGCAATGGAGGGGCTAGAAAATGTGATTATCGTAGGCGGTGAGGCATTGTTTGTGTTCCATGGAACAATGCTACCTATCTCCCTTGTGAATACAAAAAACTGCTCTTTACAATCTTTAAGTATCGACTTTGAAAATCCGCATATAGCTCAAATTAAAATTCTAAAAAATGATCCTAAAAACGGCATCACCTTTGAGGTTGCGCCATGGGTTGATTACAGAATCAGCGATAACGGTTTTTT
>JAVVZN010000284.1:0-2800 GCA_036650555.1 Rikenellaceae bacterium | reverse complement strand
CACTGTGTCGCCTTGTGGATAGTTGAACACCACAACATCACCACGTTTAATCTCACCAAATCCTGCCAATCTATGGTATGGATTTTTTATCCACTCCACATAAGAACGTTTCTTAGAATTAAATGGGTTTATGTTGTGTACAAAAGGAATAGAAAGCGGTGTGTTTGGAAGTTTCGGACCGTAGCTGACTTTGCTTACGCCTAGATAATCACCTACAAGCAATGTTTTCTCCATAGACGACGACGGAATAACATACATCTCCACGAAATAGATACGGAAGAGCGATGCTACAACCACGGCAAACACAATAGCCTCAACCCAGCCTGCTACAAAGTTGTAGCTTTTATTTTTACCTTTCAGATCTATATGAGAGTTCCAAAATGCTTTCAAATACCATTTTGATATATAAATATCGTAGATAGCCACAAGCCCTATGAGTGTCCACCAAGTCTGACGCCATAGCACAAACCATAACATATAGATTAGTGATACAACCCCAAACTTGAACCACTTATTTCTGTAAATTTTAATATTTTATCCATAACTTATTATTTCAACAGATCATTCATGGTGAAAACTCCTCGCTTGCCTTTTAAAAATTCGGCAGCTATAACTGCACCTACTGCAAATCCTTTTCGTCCTTTGGCTGTGTGTTCTAGCTTGAGCATATCAACCTCACTCTCCCATGTAACGGTGTGAGTGCCTGGAACAATGCTACGACGGATGGCAGATATTTCCAACTCGGAAGGCTCAATTGTTGTGCCGCAAACCCATTTGCTTTTACGCTCTATGCCATCTAATATTCCCTCTGCAATAGTGATTGCTGTGCCGCTTGGAGCATCTTTCTTTTGAGTGTGATGCACCTCTTCCACTGTGACATCATATTCTGAATAAGGATTCATCAATTTTGCCAACTTTCTATTAATCTCAAAAAATAGATTAACGCCTATGCTATAATTTGACGCATAAAAAAACGCTCCATCACATTTTTTAGTAAGCTCCACCACACTATCGTATTTGTCGAGCCATGCTGTTGTGCCACAAACCACAGGGACAGAGTTTTCGATACATTTTATCACATTATCGTAGGCCACCGTAGGTGCTGAGAACTCAATGGCAACATCAATATTTTTAAGGTTATCGGCGTTGAGATCCTCTTTATTATCAACATCTATAATCAAACTTACATTATGAGAACGACTGATCAACACTTGCTCAATCTCTTTTCCCATCTTGCCATAACCTATCAAAGCAACATTCATAATTATATAAACTATAATTTTTATTTATTATCTTTGCAAAGATATAAAAAAAGATGCAATGGCAAGATATTTTTTGGAGTTATCATACGACGGCAGCGAGTACAACGGTTGGCAATCCCAGCCAAACGGAATTACTATTCAAGAAACCATCGAGAAATCAATATCTAAGGTACTTCATAACGACATTAAGATTGTTGGTTGCGGACGCACCGACACTGGTGTTCATGCCTCATATTACGTTGCTCATTTTGAAACAGACAAGCAAGTGACAGTGGAACATCCCGACTTTTTATACCACCTAAACTGCACCTTACCTCGTGACATAGCAATACAAAACATAAAAAAAGTTGAATCCGACATGCACGCTCGTTTCTCTGCCACAGAGCGCGAGTACAAATACTACATATCAACCGTAAAATCGGCATTTCGCAACAAACACGCCTACCAATATTTCACACCATTAGATATAGAACAGATGAATGAGGCAGCCAAACTCTTGATAGGCGTAAATGATTTCACCTCATTTGCCAAACTTCACTCTAGCAACTCCACCGACATATGCCATGTTATGAAAGCCGAGTGGCATAAAGATGGCAACACTCTGGTGTTTACTATATCTGCAAACCGATTTCTGCGCAACATGGTGCGTTCCATAACTGGAACCTTGATAGATGTTGGCAGAGGCAAACTATCAATTCAAGATTTCAAACATATTTTAGAACTACGTGACAATAGGAAAGCTAGTTCATCAGCGCCTGCAAACGGATTATTTCTAACAAAAATCACATATTAATCATGAAGATTATTTGCATTGGTCTAAACTACAACAAACATATTAAAGAGTTAGGTCATTCAATCCCGACAGAACCTGTATTCTTTATGAAACCCGACACCGCACTCCTACGCAACAACGACACCTTCTACATTCCTGATTTCAGCCATGAGCTACACTACGAATGTGAGTTAGTCGTTAAAATTGACAGAGTGGCAAAAGCTATCAGCGAGAAATTTGCGCCACGTTGTTATAGCGAGGTGGCTCTAGGCATAGATTTCACTGCTCGCGACCTTCAACGTAGGCTAGCAGCAAGCGGCTTACCATGGGAGGCAGCAAAAGCATTCGACAAATCAACACCTATCCCAAACCAATTCATAGCTCTCGACTCCATTGGGGGTAACATTCAAAATCTAGATTTTCATCTTAATATAAATGGAAAAACAGTGCAACAAACAAATACTTCCGACATGTTATTTTCCGTTGATAAAATAATAGCTCACGTAACAAAATTCGTAACTCTTAAAATAGGCGATATAATAATGACTGGAACACCATCGGGCGTTGGCACGGTAAGTGACGGTGATCACCTAGAAGCCTATTTAATGGGTGAAAAAGTGTTGGATTTTGAAGTTAAATAATTATACAATTAAAGCAATAATACATAAATAAATATGTTATCAAATACAAAAATTTCAGACACAATGTTCCACATAGGTGTGAATGATCGCAAGAAACACCTTTTTGAAAATATATGGCCACTACC
>JAVVZN010000283.1:1875-2801 GCA_036650555.1 Rikenellaceae bacterium | reverse complement strand
GTTCTGCTCAATGTTGATCAAACCTATTGCGGTATCTTGAAGATAATCCAATCTATCAAGGCTGAAATCGGCATGGCTTAAAAGTGAGCCAACGTCTTTTAGCATCATTGTCAGGCGTGGATATGTGTCGTTTGGAAAACGGTCTGACCGCATGATGCTCGACAAAACGCGCTGCCGGTCGAATATGTTCTCACGTAGCACCATGCTATTGTCTTGCAATATGGTTAAGCGACGCAACATATCTTTGTCTACACTACCTTCTAAAGTTATATGTTTACTTAGTTGAGCAACCTGCCGAGAGATCATCTCCACCATATCGGCATCTAAATCAATTCTTACCTCAAGCAGCGAAACCAAAATATGTAATCCTGTGGGATATAATTTATAGTTGATTTGTATTTTTTTAGCTGTTTCAGCAAATGTCTTTGAGTCGAAATTACGTTCTGAAACCAACACTCCCTCGCTGATGGCAAACGACACTGGAGCTATTTCAAACGTACGATCATTGGCTGTCAGGAAGTTGGTGTTGCAGAACACCACTCGTTCAGTTTCTGAGTAGCGAGATGAACTCTCGATCTCTTCCATCTGCTGACGTGTTTGAAGACTCAACTCCATGTACTCCTCAATGGCTCGACGTTCTTTTACAGTTGGTGAAAGCATGTCGATCCATAAAAGATCATCGTAACCAAGGTCGTCAAGTAGTTTGACGTCGGCATCTTTTATAACTTTGTTGTATGATTTTAAATATAGTGTAATCATTCCTCTGATCTAATAGATTCATAAATAAGGTTATCTATTAATTTGCTCTTTTATTATAAAAACAGCTTCTTAATTGGGGGAGGAAGGAGGAATTTTTTGTAGAAATGTTCGTAATGCCAAACGTTTGCTTTCAGTTAATTCAAAGCTTATATTTTCGGTTAGATATT
>JAVVZN010000283.1:0-1865 GCA_036650555.1 Rikenellaceae bacterium | reverse complement strand
CGGATGTAATTCGACATGTAGATCGACTCTTTTACTGCCTCTTCTATATGGGTCACACCATAATGAAGTGCCCTATTTAGATTATCTATCTCTACGCTGCTAACACTATCACGAGCCACCCATACTGCAAACACAAATGGCAATGATGTATGTTCAATCCACTCAGCTGCAAGATCATAGGTATGAGTGAATTTGTTCTCATTGTCGAAAACTTTATCGCCTATTAAAAGATAGGCCTTAGAACTAGAATTATAGTCTATTGTGCTGTAATCGGTGAGATCTTCAAAGGCAGGCGTGATATTCCATTTTTCACGCGCCAGAATTTTCACTAGCTGAACCGATGTATGAGAATGTGAGTCGAGATATATGGTTGTGATTTGATCTAATGGAGCATTTGAAACCACCACCACAGTGCGAACATTTGAAACGGCACCTATGCAGTAGTTGGTGATAAGTTTGTAGGATGATAAAAGACGAAGGTCGGCAGCAGGTATGAGCGCGATTGATACTTTACCACTAATAAAATTTTCAGAACATTTGGCAGGAACATCCAATAGCAATTTACTATGCAACGATGACGATGCACGGTTAATTCCAAATACAAAAGGTATTGTATTCAGATAAGAAACTGCTGTAATATTGCCCCAGACCATCATCCATAATTTTATAATTATTTTCGTCTTAAATGGTTGAACCTAAAAATGTTAATGCCATAATAGCTCTTTAGTAGCAATTCTAACATCAGCCCAAAGGTAAGATATTTTTTTTATATACAAAATTTTCTTTGTATCTTGCACCGCTAATATTATAGTTAAATAACTTTCATGTGCAATGAAAATATCATATAACTGGTTAAAAAAATATATTAATGCCGATCTTTCGGCCGAAAAAACGGCTGAAATTTTAACAGCCATAGGCTTAGAGGTAGAGGCATTTGAGAAGATTGAAACCATCAAAGGTGGTTTGGAAGGCTTGGTCGTTGGCGAGGTTCTAACATGTGATAAACATCCAGATGCTGATAAACTTCATATTACAACCGTAGATTACGGCGAGGGTGTGGTGCAGATTGTTTGTGGCGCGCCAAATGTTGCAAGAGGTCAAAAGGTGGTGGTGGCAACCGTAGGGGCAACTCTATATCCAACCAACTCTGATGAATCTTTCAAAATTAAAAAAAGTAAAATTCGTGGGGTTGAGTCGCTCGGCATGTTGTGTGCAGAAGATGAAATTGGTGTTGGTGAGAGTCACGATGGCATCATGGTGCTCGATACAACCACAAAAATAGGAACTCCGGCTTCAGAATATTTCAAGATAGAAGATGACTATGTTTTTGAGATAGGTCTTACCCCAAATCGTATCGACGCAGCTTCACATATAGGTGTGGCACGTGATTTAGCAGCTTATCTTTCATCTCAAGGAGCAAAAAAATCAATCATACTGCCCGATGTGTCGTCGTTTAAGATCGACAACCACTCACGTCAAATTGCAGTTGAGGTTGAAAATAAAGCGGCAGCACCTCGTTACATGGGGCTAACAATCTCGAACGTAACTGTGAAGCCATCGCCAGAGTGGTTGCAAAACTCTTTGCGCGCCATTGGCTTAAACCCAAAAAATAATATAGTCGATATAACTAATTTCATCCTTCATGAGTTGGGACAACCGCTCCACGCGTTTGATGCCGATAAGATTGAGGGTGGTAAAATTGTTGTCAAATGTTGTAATGAAGGCGACAAATTCACAACTTTAGATTCAGTGGAACGTAGTTTATCGAAAGATGACTTGATGATTTGCAGTGCAACTCGTCCTATGTGTCTTGCTGGTGTGTTTGGTGGTGCCGACTCTGGAGTTACCGATACAACAAAAAATAT
>JAVVZN010000282.1:0-2807 GCA_036650555.1 Rikenellaceae bacterium | reverse complement strand
TAGGTGAGCAGATAGAAGAGCATTTTAGTCGTCCTATTCAAGGTGTAATGGTGAGATGTGTTCGTGAGCCAAAATATTTGGGAACTATCGGTTCTATTAAGTTTGTTGAGTCGTGGAGTAACGACACAGTTTTGATTATGAACTCAGATCTATTCACAAATATTGATTTGGAAGATTTCTTTTTGCATTTCAAAGATAACAATGCCGATATGTCGATTGCTGCAATTCCATATTCAGTATCAGTTCCATACGGTATTTTTGACATAGAAAATGAATGTGAAGTAAAAGGAGTTCATGAAAAACCAAGCTATCACTACTATGCCAATGGAGGGATATACCTTATAAAGCGAGAAGTGTTAGATCTCATCCCCGATGATATATTTTTCAATGCCACCGATTTAATTGAGCTACTGATAGCAAAAGGCAAAAGTGTAATTAGATTTCCATTGTCGGGCTATTGGATAGATATAGGAAAACCAGATGATTTCAAAAAAGTTCAAGAATTAGCAAAACACGTGAATAAATGAGAGTACTAGCAATAATTCCAGCTAGAGGCGGAAGTAAAGGTCTGCCTGGCAAAAACATAAAACCTCTCTGCGGAAAACCGTTGATAGGTTGGACGATAGAGCAAGCTAAAGCGAGTAAATATATCGATGAAATATTTGTATCTACCGATAGTCGTGAAATAGCTGATGTGGCAGAAAGTTTTGGAGTAAAAGTTCCAGATCTGCGTCCAGTTGAGCTGGCTAGCGACACAGCAACTTCAGCAAGTTTTGTCGTTTATACAATAGAAAAATTAAGAAAAGAAGGCAAGGAGTTCGATTATATAATTTTACTTGAGCCTACTTCACCGTTGCGTGGTGTGGAAGATTTGGATAAAATGATAGAATTAGCAATAGCAAATCCAAATAAATCAGGAGTTGTAAGTTTAGGCGAGGTGCATATGGAGCATCCAACTATTGTGAAAACTATTAATGAAGATGGTTGTGTCGTTCCATTTATTGAAAATGCGGTTAAAATTACGCAGCGACAACAGGCTGAAAAAGCTTTTTTCCCTTATGGGGTAGGGTATTTGGTCAAAACATCATATTTTTTAGAAACCAATCAATTCTATTCTATTGATTCATTGCCATATTTTATAGAACGATGGCAGTGTTACGAAATAGATGATATTTACGATTTTATAGCAATAGAAACTATTTTAAAATATAGAAAAAAATGAAATTTTTAGTAATAGGTTTAGGTTCAATGGGCAAGCGTCGTGTTCGTTGCCTGCAAGCATTAGGATATACAGATATAACTGGCTTTGATCCTCGTGAAGATAGAAGATCGGAAGCTTTTCAAAAATATGCCATTGCCACAGTTGGTTCGCTTGATGAGATTGATTTAAGTAGTTTTGCAGCGTTCGTTATATCAACTCCTCCAGATTTTCATACTCCATATGCAAAGTTAGCTATTGATTGCAATAAACCATGTTTTATTGAAGCAAGTGTAATATTGGAAGATGTACGAGAGATAGCGAATCATAATACAAAAAATCTATTTATTGCTCCTTCTTGTACCTTGCGTTTTCATCCAATGATTAAAGATATTACAGCTATAATCAAAGGAGGTAAATATGGGAAAGTTACAAATTTTACATACCACAGTGGACAATACCTACCCGATTGGCATCCTTGGGAGGGTGTTAATGAATTTTATGTTGGAAATCGCCCAACAGGAGGAGGTCGTGAAATTGTTCCGTTTGAATTGACTTGGATTGTTGATACATTAGGATGGCCTAAATCGGTAAAAGGAATTTTTGAAAAAACTATAGATTTCGGGGCAAATATTGAAGATTCATACGCTTTCACAATGAAATATGCTGATAAAGTAGGAGCAATCATTGTTGATGTTGCATCTAGGTACGCAGTGCGAAATTTAGTTATCAACATGGAAAATGCTCAAATACAATGGCGTTGGGATGATGGTTTTTTCCGTATATATGAGGTGGAAAATAATCGTTGGGTTGTTTATAATCAGCAAGAAATAGCAGCAGCAGTTGGATATAATAAAAATATAGGGGAGGGTATGTACATTGAGGAAATTCGTCATTTTATTGGTGGATTTCAAGGCACGCATACCTATCCAAACACTTTAGTTGACGATATCAAGGTGCTTGAAATTTTGGAGCAAATTGAAAATTCTGATGGTGGGTTTTAGTATAATTGGAATATATAAATATAAACAAGATGAAAACATATAGCGAGCGACTTAATGCCGCGATACCCGGTGGGGCACACACTTACAGCCGTGGAGATGATCAATATCCACAAAATGCACCTCAAATATTAGAGCGTGGAGAAGGTGCCTACGTTTACACTCCAGAAGGAGAGAAATTTTTGGATTATGGCATGTCACTTCGTGCCGTTACTCTTGGCTATGGCGAACCAACAGTGGCTGCTGCTGCAATAAAACAAATTCACTTTGGAAATAATCTAACCCGTCCATCTTTAATTGAGTTGGAGGCGGCAGAGTTGATGTGTGAGCTGTTTCCATCGGTTGATATGGTTAAATTTGCAAAAAATGGTTCTACTGTTACTACTGCTGCTTTAAAGGTGGCTCGTGGCTATACTGGACGTAAATATATTGCTCGTTGTTTCGATCATCCATTCTTTAGTTTTGATGATTGGTTTATTGGTGATACTCCTTTAAAAAGAGGTATTCCTGAGGAGCATTATGAATTAACTCTTAATTTTAGATATAATGATATTGCATCATTAGAGACACTATTTGAAAAGTATCCAGATCAAATAGCAGGTGTTATC
>JAVVZN010000281.1:0-2836 GCA_036650555.1 Rikenellaceae bacterium | reverse complement strand
AGAGAGAAGTTCCTAAAAGATCTATTTCACATTATTGCAATCCCATCAATCAGCGCTGAGGCTGCTCATAAGCCGGATATGATAAAATGTGCCGAGGCAATTGCCGCTGAGCTAGTAAGATCTGGAGCCGACACGGCAAAGGCAATGCCAACTAGCGGAAATCCTGTGGTGTTTGCAAGTAAAATCATAGACAGCACAAAACCAACAGTTCTCGTGTATGGTCACTACGATGTGATGCCTATTGCGCCTGCCAATCTTTGGGAGAGCGATCCGTTTAAAGCTGAAGTGCGTAATGATAAGATCTACGCACGCGGTGCCGACGACGACAAAGGTCAAAGTTTCATGCACATAAAAGCATTTGAGGCTATGGTGAAAAGCGATGAACTGCCTTGCAACGTAAAATTCATGATCGAGGGAGAAGAAGAGATAGGATCGCCAAGCCTAGAGGCATGGTGCCAAGCCAACAAAGAGATGTTGAAGGCCGATATTATTCTAGTGTCCGACACAAGCATGATCTCTCTACAAACGCCAACAATCACTGTCGGTCTACGCGGCTTATCATACATGGAGGTCACAGTAAAAGGTGCCTCACACGATCTTCACTCTGGGTTATTCGGTGGTGCAGTTGCAAACCCAATCAACGTATTATCAAAAATGATAGCATCATTAACCGATGAAAATGGGAAAGTGACCATACCGGGTTTCTACGACGATGTAAGAATATTGTCGGATGATGAACGTATTGCAATATCAAAAACCCCTTTCGATGAGAAAGCCTACACAGAGTCGCTAGAAATTACCGACGTAGTAGGAGAAACTGGCTACTCCACTCTAGAGAGAACTGGCACACGTCCAGCACTCGACGTAAACGGCATATGGGGCGGACACACCGGAGAGGGCACTAAAACAGTAATCGCAAGCGAGGCTAAAGCCAAAATATCAATGCGCCTTGTTCCAAACCAACAAAACGACAAAATAGCACAACTGTTCACAGACCATTTTAAAAAAATAGCACCAAGTGGTGTAACGGTAGATGTACAATATCTGCATGGAGGTCTACCATATGTTTCACCAATGAGCATGCACGCATATAAGGCAGCTGAAAAAGCAATTGAAACCACATTTGGAATATCACCACTTCCATTTTACAGCGGAGGTAGCATACCGATCATCTCTGTGTTTGAACGTGTATTAGGCATAAAATCTATCTTAATAGGTTTTGGATTGGGGGGCGACAACATTCACTCACCAAACGAAAATTTTCCACTTGAGAACTTTTACAAAGGGATAGAAACAATACCATACTTCTACAAATACTTTACTAAGCAATAGACTGTTACATATTCATCAACATCTAAGAGACAACTTATCAACACAAAACTACATGGTTATTAACATAGTTATTAACAAATTTACTAAAATGAAAAAGATATTAACACTAGCCCTACTACTATCTATCTCGCTAAGCGCATCAGCTCAAAAACTTAGAGTGGCATCAATCATATCAGACAACATGGTGCTTCAACGAAATTCAACAGTAAACGTATGGGGCTACAACAACGCCTATTCCAATGTGTCTATCGTAGGAAGTTGGAATTTGAAAGACACTGTAACAGTACGTACAAACAGTCTGGGTAAGTGGTGCGCCCAACTGAAAACTACCGATGCCGGCACAGGTTACAAAATAGAGATTTTCGGCAACGGACAGATACAGATCAACAATGTGGCTTTAGGCGAAGTTTGGTTGTGTAGTGGTCAGTCAAACATGGAATGGTCGTACAACCACGGAGGATTGGCTCGTCAAAACGAAGAAATATCATCGGCAACAAACCGCAATATTCGTATTATCACAGTTCCCAAAACAGGATCAATAACTCCGCAAGACGATATTGCCGCTACATGGGAGGTGTGTAGTAGTGATGTGATGCGTCGTACAAGCGCAATAAGTTATTTCTTCGCGAAGAAACTACAAGAAGAGTTGAAAGTTCCAATTGGAATAATAGTATCAGCATGGGGAGGCACCACAGCCGAGGTATGGACACCAAAAGATGAATTGACTGGAGAGTTTCAATACATTGCCGACGCCTTTACAAAAAGAAACGCTGAGGCAAAATGGTGGCCTGAATCAATAGGCACACTCTACAATGCAATGATATATCCGATAAAAAACTACACCATTGAAGGTGTCATTTGGTATCAAGGTGAATCAAACGTTGATACATTCCAAACCTACACAGCTCTTCAAGAGAAGATGATTAATGTGTGGCGAAGAGAATTTGTAAACGACTTTCCATTCTATTTTGTGCAGATAGCACCATTTAATTATGGACCAAAACAAAATGCAGCTGGATTGCGTGAGGCTCAACAAGAGGTAACAAAAAGAGTTAAACGCACAGAGATGGTTCTATCGCACGATCTTCTTAAAGGCGTAACATCAAATATCCATCCTGCAAATAAATATGATGTTGGTTATCGCTTGGCAAATTGCGCATTAGGAGAGAACTACAAAGTTCCAAACATCATATATCGCTCTCCATCATTCAAATCTATGACAGTGAAAGATGGCAAAGCATATATTTCATTTAACGACATAAATGGAGAGTTAAAAATTGATGGCACAAAATTAAACGAAATATTCATAGCATCTAGCGATAACAATTTCATATCGGCTCAAGCCAAAATCGAAGGTGATCAACTAGTGGTATGGGATAAATCAATAAAATATCCTTCAGCTGTTAGATTTGCATATTCAAACAGTGGTATCGGAAATTTAATGAGCAGCAATGGACTACCTGTGGCACCCTTCAGCACAGATAGCTTCTAGTATAGCAATTAT
>JAVVZN010000280.1:0-2844 GCA_036650555.1 Rikenellaceae bacterium | reverse complement strand
ATAATGTGGTAGTAGCCCCTTAAAAATTAGTTCTCAAATAATTTCCGTATCAAATTTAAGCAGCTTCTTAAACAGAAGCTAAAATGGTCGTACCTTATAAAGGTTTATATCGTTTATGGTAATTGTCTTTTTAGGATTTTCTAGGTAGATGTTGTGTGTCCACCAACTTATCTCTGCGGCAGTGTAAATCAGTGAGTTGGTTTTTGAATTGAAGTTTACAGATTTAATGTTCTCACGGTTTTTTAAAGGTTCAAAATCGGTGAACTTTTGATCGGCAATATTGAATCGCCACACGTTCTCATGCACCGTAACAATCATCTCGTTGTCGTTTATCGGAGTGAGGTCGTGACCACTTGTGCCTGGAATATTCCAAGATCTCTCAAGTTTCAACGATGGCTTGTTGCTCTTCCAATCTACGAGCGAATATTCTCTTAGCACATCATATCCTAGCGCATACAATCGTTTCAGTTTACTGTTCCAGACTACTCCGTGACCTGAATATAACGAATCTCTAAAAATCACGTTCTCTGGCTGAGAAACATTGTAAAGCTCAATGGCATTGCCTCCATCGGCAGTTGAAAGTGCCACCACAACTCTGTCGCATGGCAACATCTCAATGGAGTGTGCATTTGGCACGTCGGCCCAGAAAATAGGCTTTTTAGTTGCTATATCAACAAGCACAGCTGCTCCGCTTGATGATGAAAACAATATTTTTTTACCTCCATCAACTTTTTTGCAGTCATCGGTTGAGCGAATTTTATTCGCATATTTTGCAGGCAAGAGAGCTTTTGTGTCGTCCATAGTCCATTGCCACTCAATTTTAACATCTTCGCCACTCGATTCATTTACATTGATAATGAGCACTTTGTCGTCGCCACAAACTGCAATACAATTAGATTTCTTCGGTGTAAAACCGCACAACATAGCTGTACAGAATAGTGATAAGCAGAATATTTTTTTCATTTTAATACGATGAATTTTGGGTTATTTTTGACAAGATATGAATTATATTTTATTTTTGTTCAATAAAAATTTCAAACGTAGCGTGTAATCGTTGATCTGCTTTTATTTATAGCATATTTATATACTATGGGGCTTGGAATGACATGGGTAACAAATTAATACTTTTTTCGTAATAAAAGAATATAAGGCGTGAAAATAGATTTGAATTGTCGATTAAAAATCGTATTTTTGTAGTGTTGTCTATCAAATAAACCGCTCTATAATGACTCAATTTACACATCTTCACGTACATACACAATATTCAATTCTTGATGGCGCATCCGATATTAAAAAGCTCTTAAAACGTGCTAAAGAATATGGCATGGAGTCGCTTGCAATCACTGATCATGGTAGCATGTTTGGCGTTAAGTTGTTTCATCAAGAGGCTAATAAGTTGGGTATCAAACCAATACTTGGTTGTGAGGCTTATGTGGCAGATAAGAGTAGGTTTGATAAGAGTGATAAAAGTGATCGTGGTTATCATCTTATCTTGCTTGCAAAAAATAGTGTGGGATACCATAATCTAGCCATTCTTGCATCGTATGCTTACACCGAAGGGTTCTATTACAAACCACGTATCGACTGGGAGCTATTAGAGCAGTATCATGAAGGGTTGATTTGTAGTTCTGCATGTTTGGGTGGTGAGATTCCGCAGGCAATTATGAGTGGTAATATTGCAGAGGCTGAGCATATTGTTGAGAAATTCGTGTCGATATTTGGGGATGATTTCTATCTGGAGTTGCAGCTATTGCCTTCGCTGAATGTGCAGCCAAATAATCACGTCTACGATAGCCAAAAACTTGTTAATAAGCATCTGCTAGAGTTTGGTAAGAAATTTGGGGTGAAATGTATCGCCACCAACGACGTCCATTTTGTGGATGCAGACGATGCTGAGGCGCACGACATTCTGATATGCCTCAACACTGCGAGTGATTTAGATGATCCTGATCGTATGCGTTACACTCGTAGCGAATATCTAAAGACCCCAGAGCAGATGGCAGAGTTGTTTTCAGAGAACCCTGAGCTACTCGAAAACACTATGGAGATAGCATCTAAGATTGAGCAATATTCTCTTTCGCATCAAGCGTTTATGCCAAACTTCCCACTGCCCGACGATTTTACAATCAATATAGATGATCTGAAACGTGTGTTTGAGAATAGCTTTTCAAACACTGTTAATGCCAAAACGCGAAATGTTGTCGGGTGCGCTTAGCACAGTGTTCGCTGAGATAGACAACTGTCAGAATGTGGAGCAACTCGATGGCTTGGTGGCAAGTCAGAGTTGGAACATAGATCTACTAGCAGATACCAAATATCCTATTGCACAGCAATTCTTATATCTAAAACATATCACTCTTGAGGGTGCTCATAAGCGTTACGGTGAGAACATACCGCCCGACACTATGGATCGCATAAATTTTGAACTAGTCACCATAGAACGTATGGGTTTTCCGGGCTACTTTCTGATTGTCTGGGATTTCATTCGTGCGGCGCGTTCCATTGGAGTGGCAGTTGGTCCGGGTCGTGGTTCAGCGGCAGGTTCGGTGGTGGCATATTGTCTTGGTATCACCAATATAAACCCACTCGATTATGATCTGCTGTTTGAGCGTTTCTTGAATCCAGAGCGTATATCAATGCCCGATGTCGATATTGATTTCGATGAAGATGGACGTGAGGCGGTGATGCGTTATGTGGTAGGTAAATATGGACGTAAGAGGGTGGCACATATAATCACGTTTGGCACTATGGCGGCTAAGATGGCAATACGCGATGTTGGACGTGTGCAGAAGCTGCCTCTCTACGAATGTGACCGTCTGGCTAAGATGATACCCGAAAAGCCAG
>JAVVZN010000279.1:0-2873 GCA_036650555.1 Rikenellaceae bacterium | reverse complement strand
CATTTTGAGTTCTGGACCGACAACAATCACCGAACGTGCAGAATAATCGACACGTTTACCGAGTAAGTTTTGACGGAAACGACCTTGTTTACCTTTCAAACTATCTGAAAGTGATTTCAATGGACGATTAGACTCTGTTTTAACAGCGTTACTCTTACGTGAGTTGTCGAACAAAGAATCGACAGCCTCTTGTAACATACGTTTTTCATTACGTAGAATTACTTCTGGAGCATTGATTTCGATCAGGCGTTTCAGACGGTTATTTCTAATGATAACACGACGATAAAGATCGTTCAAATCGCTGGTTGCAAACCTACCACCATCAAGTGGAACAAGCGGACGTAACTCTGGAGGAATGACAGGGACGATTTTTAAAATCATCCATTCTGGTTTGTTTACCTCACGTGATGCTCTAAATGCTTCAACAACATTAAGACGCTTCAAAGCCTCACTTTTACGTTGTTGCGATGTTTCATTACTAGCTTTGTTACGCAAAGAGTATGAAAGAGAATCCAAATCTACACGTTGAAGTAACATATAGATAGCCTCCGCTCCCATAAGTGCAATAAACTTATTTGGGTCGGTATCTTCAAGTTGTTGATTTCCTTTAGGGAGTGCAGCAACAATATCAAGATATTCTTTTTCAGATAGAAGGTCAAGGTCTTTCACCTCACCAACACATCCTGCTTGAACAACAATATAACGCTCGTAGTAAACAACGGTATCAAGTTTTTTTGTCGGAACACCGATCAAATAACCAATTTTGTTTGGAAGTGAACGGAAATACCAAATATGAACCACTGGAACCACAAGTGCAATATGACCTGTGCGCTCACGACGTACTTTTTTCTCCGTAACTTCAACACCACAACGATCGCAGACAATGCCTTTGTAACGTATTCTCTTATATTTACCGCAGTGACACTCATAATCTTTTACTGGACCGAAAATTCGCTCGCAGAAAAGACCATCACGCTCTGGTTTATATGTACGGTAGTTGATAGTTTCTGGTTTTAACACCTCTCCACTTGAGTTTTCCAAAATCTCTTCGGGTGATGCTAACCCGATAGATATTTTTGAAAAACTGATATTACCTTTATTCTCTTTTCTAAATGACATGATTTTTGAGAATTTAAGCACTAAGTGCTATTTATTATTATTTAGTGCTTTATTAAGCACACAAAATATAATGTTACCTTTAAAACAGTTTAACACTTAATGCCAAACCGCGTAGTTCATGTAGGAGAACGTTCAACGACTCAGGAATACCTGCTTGTGGCAGATTATCACCTTTTACGATAGCCTCGTAAGCCTTAGCACGTCCCATTACATCATCGGATTTGATGGTAAGTATTTCTTGTAAAATATTCGATGCACCGAATGCCTCAAGTGCCCAAACCTCCATCTCACCAAAACGCTGACCACCGAATTGAGCTTTACCTCCAAGTGGTTGTTGAGTGATAAGTGAATATGGTCCAATTGAACGCGCGTGCATCTTATCATCAACCATGTGACCAAGTTTAAGCATGTAAACCACACCTACTGTTGCAGGCTGATCAAAACGCTCTCCTGTGCCGCCATCTGACAAGAATGTACGTCCACTACGTGGAATCCCAGCTTTCTCAGCATATTCATTAATCTCATCTAGCGTTGCACCATCAAAAATTGGAGTCGCAAATTTCAATCCCAATTCTCTACCTGCCCAACCAAGCACAGTTTCATATATCTGTCCAAGGTTCATACGAGATGGAACACCAAGTGGATTAAGAACAATATCAACAATGCTACCATCATCAAGGAAAGGCATATCTTCATCACGCACAACACGCGCAACGATACCTTTATTACCGTGACGACCCGCCATCTTATCACCTACGCGAAGTTTACGTTTTTTAGCCACATAAACCTTTGCAAGCTGAATGATTCCTGTTGGAAGTTCATCGCCGTTAGATATAGCATGTTTCTTTCTTTTAAGAGCTGCATCAAGTTCTTTATATTTTATAATATAATTGTTGATCAGACGCTTAACTATCTCTGCTGTTTGTTTATCTTCAACCCATCCTAGTGGACTTACGTTTAGATAATCAATCTCACGGAGCATGTTTTCTCTGAAGATTGTGCCTTTAGAGATGATCTCTGCACCGATATAATCGGTTAGAGATGCAGACGCTGTGTTGCCAATGATTTTCATCAACTTAGTAATCAACAGATCTTTAAGCTCTTCTGACTCTTTAATAAATACAGCATCAACTTTTTCAAGTTCTGATTTCTCAGACGACTTGCCTTTTTTACCCTCTTTATTTGCTCTGGCAAATAGTTTACGATCTATGACAACACCATGCAATGAAGGTTGCGCTTTTAAAGACGCATCTTTAACATCACCAGCTTTGTCGCCAAAGATAGCACGAAGGAGTTTTTCCTCTGGTGAAGGATCTGACTCACCTTTTGGAGTGATCTTACCTACAAGTATATCGCCGGGCTTAACAACTGCACCGATACGAATAATACCCATTTCGTCAAGATCTTTTGTTGCATCTTCCGATACGTTTGGAATATCTGAGGTAAGCTCTTCAACACCACGTTTGGTGTCGCGAACCTCCATGATATATTCATCAACGTGAACCGAAGTGTAGACATCGTCACGAACCAAACGCTCCGAGATAACGATAGCATCCTCAAAGTTATAACCTTTCCATGGCATGAACGCCACTTTAAGATTCTTACCTAGAGCAAGTTCACCATTCTGAGTTGAGTAACCTTCAGAAAGTATTTGACCTTGCTTAACAATCTCACCACGACGCACTATCGGACGCAATGTGACTGAGGTACTCTGGTTTGTTTTACGATATTTTGGAAGAATATGTCGTGTGACC
>JAVVZN010000278.1:0-2878 GCA_036650555.1 Rikenellaceae bacterium | reverse complement strand
GTTACACTTTTCAACTTATCGCAAGGTTTTTAATGCAATTTCAACTTATCTTGCAGATATTTTAAACTGTATTAAGAGTTAATTTATTGAATAATAGACTGTTTATGGGTTTTAAGGAACGACTATTTAGTTTGTTACCCATGGCACTCCATATTTTCATATCATTTTGACAAAAAATCGGATCAATCCGAAAGTAATCCTAAGGCACTTTTTCAGCGACGACTAATTTGTAAAATGAAAAGCGACCTACATTTAATGTAAGTCGCTTTTCTCTAGTGGGAGTACATGGATTCGAACCAAGGACCCTCTGCTTGTAAGGCAGATGCTCTGAACCAACTGAGCTATGCTCCCCTTATTTGATGGGTCAAAAGTAATACAAAAAAATGTTACATGCAAATTTTTTTGAAAATTTGTTATTTAGAAATAATGTTGTAATTTTGTGAATGAATATTTATTCATTTTTATGAAACACGAATCCGATAAGATAGAATTGATTAAGATGGGGGCCGTTGCTGCTGTATGTAAGTATGGCATAGCTGGGGCTTCTGTGTCGAGAATAGCCTCAATGGCTGGAGTTTCTGATGGTTATTTATATCGTCATTACAAGAGTAAAGAGGAGCTGCTGTATGCAATTTTAGACAATACACTTAATGTTGTTACAGATAAAATTGCCGATTTGCTCGGTAATTGTAGTGACGCTCGTGAGATTGCAGATTACTTTTTGGATTTTCTTTATGAAAATTCAGAAAAAGATAGTAATATGATCAAATTTTTGATTATATTTCAGAACGATTTCACAATCGAGGTAAAACGTGAGTTTAATGATCGTATTACTCATCTTTGCAAGGAGATTGTGGCTTTGGGTTGTAGTAAAGGTGTGATGCGTAGTGGAGTAAGCCATGTGGAGTTGTATCTTGCACTCGTTACTGTTCCTCTTCAGTTTCTATCATTGAAATATACCGGTTTGCTCTATGCTAACGAAATAGAATATCAAAAAATTAAAGATTACGCATATAATTCACTGTTTTTAATATGAAAAAAATAACTATTTTATTATCTATCTTTTTTGGTTCAGTAATCTTAGGTTATGCGCAACAAAATGCTCTACACATGACATTTGAAAGTGCTGTTGAGATGGCAATGAGTCGTAATGGACAGATAAAAATTAACTACTACAACGAAGAGATAAAACGTAAAGAAAAGAAAATAGCTGCTACTTTGCGTTCTCCACAGTTTCTTTTTGGAGCAAACTACACATACATGTCAGGTCCTGTGTCGTTGGATCTAAATGGATATAAAGACGCTGTTGGAAAGATACTTCCAATGTTAAATCTGCCATTGCCTCCAGAATTGGTGTCGCAATTTATGGGTAAAGACTGGAAAGCCGAGTTGCAGAAACGTCAGTTTGCTGTGATGGGATTTTCGGCTGTGGTTCCTATATTTACAGGTGGAAAAATTAATGTTGCAAATCGTGCTGCGCGTATAGCCATTGATGAGCAAGATGCTGCATCGCTTGAAAAAATAGGTGACTTATACAACGAAACAGTGGAGCGTTACTATGGTTTGTTGATGGCAGTGCATTTGGTTGAGGTTCGTGAGCAGGTGCTCGCGGGCATGCAGCAGCATCTTCATGATGCGATTGAATTGGAGAAAAACGGTACTATTGCAAAAGTAGAACGTTTGTATGCGCAAGTGAAAGTTTCGGAGGCATCATCTGAGTTGAAAAAAGCAATGTCGGCTGTTCAAACCATTCGTACAGCACTCTCAGCCACCATTGGTGTTACAGATCAGATTGCTCCTATAAGCTCATTATTTATATTAAAAAGTGTTGCTCCTTCAGATGATTTCAAACGTTTAGCGCTCGAAAATAATCCTAAATTGAAACAAGTGGCTCTCAAAGAGAAACTAGCAAAAGAGGGTTTGAAATTGCAGCGTGCCTCTTATTATCCTCAGCTTGCTGCAATGGGAGGTTACGATGTTTATAACTACCAACTTACATCTATGGCGCCCAAATGGGTTGTTGGTGCAGGTCTTAAATTAACAATATTCGATGGTTTAAATCGTGAATTTAAAGTTAGTGCAGCAAAATCGCAGATTAAAATGGTGGAGGCTGTAAAAGATAAAGCAAACACCGATATAAGCGCACTTGTTGAAAAACAGTACAACGAGATGCTATCAGAGAGAGATAATGTTACCTCGCAAGAGGCAACAATCGAATTTGCAACTGAATATCTTCGTGTAAAGAAGATAGCATTCAGCGAAGGATCAGCAACTTCTGTCGATGTGACCGATGCTATTTTAAATCTTGCAAAAGCTCGCATTGAGCGTTTAAATAGCGCCTACCAATTTGATAAAAATCTGTCGTTACTTCTGCAAACATGTGGAGATTCATTCCGCTTTGCAGAGTTGAAGAACTCTGCATCATATCAACAAATTGAAAAATAAGCACTATGTGCTAATAAAAGATAAAAATAATACAATAATCATCTATATGAAAAACAACAGAGATATTCTCACAGTAATAGTAATCGTGCTTGTTGTAGTTGCAGCCATCACAATCATAGCATGGTATATGGCACGTCCACGGCAGATAAAATTGCAAGGAGAGGCTGTGGCGCAAACCTATAAAGTGTCGTCTAAGTTGGTGGGGCGAGTTGATTCCATCACTGTGAAACTGGGCGATAAAGTGACGAAAGGTCAATTTATATTTGAACTATCGACTCCAGAGATAGATGCCAAATTGCGTCAGGCTGAGGCTATTCTGTCGGCTGCCGGTGCGCGTGATGCCATGGCAAAAGAGGGGTTACGTCCAGAGGAGATAGATGCAATAATGAATATGTGGCATAAGGCTGAGGCAGGATTAGAACTTGCTCAATCT
>JAVVZN010000277.1:0-2881 GCA_036650555.1 Rikenellaceae bacterium | reverse complement strand
GTTCTAAATCAAACGTAAAACATATAACAATAAGTATAAAATAATGGCAAAAGTAAGAGTTACTAAGGAGTTTTCATTTGAGATGGCGCATGCACTAGAGAATTATGATGGCAGTTGTCGTCATGTGCACGGACACTCTTACAAACTCTTTGTAACAGTGGCAGGCACACCTTCCGCCAATATCAACGATCCAAAATTTGGAATGGTAATTGATTTCGGACAGCTGAAAAAGATTGTAAACACAAATATCGTAGATCGCTACGATCATGCGCTTGTGCTACGTGAAACATCTGATAATAGTGAATTGTATTACAGCATCCGTGCTCATTTTGAGAAAGTGGAGTTGGTGGATTATCAACCAACATGTGAAAATATGATAGTTCGCTTTAGTCAAGTAATCTCGAAAGAACTACCCCTAAACGTGGAGCTATATTCTCTTAAACTACACGAAACCCAAACATCGTATGCCGAGTGGTATGCTCAAGACAACCAATAATGGAAAAATTATTTTTAATAGATGCCTATGCGTTGATATTTAAGTTTTACTACGCTTTCTTGTCACGTCCTATGCGAAACAACGATGGACTAAACACATCGGCAATTTTTGGATTCACAAAATTCATAAACGACATCATATCAAAGGAGCAACCTCAGCATCTAGGTGTGGCTTTCGACATGGCAGGGGGCAATTTCCGTCATGAGTTATATCCGTTATATAAAGCAAATCGTGATGAAACGCCACCCGATATTATCGCTTCAACTCCGCATATAAAACGCATACTGAAAGCTATGCGCATACCTATTCTTGAGATGCAAGGTTTTGAGGCCGACGATATAATCGGAACCATAGCAAAGAAAGCGGCATGCAACGACTTTGAGGTGTTTATGGTAACACCCGACAAAGATTACGGACAGCTAATTGATTGTTGCATAAACATGTATAAGCCATCAAAAAGTGGATCTGGAATTGAAATTGTTGATAAAGCTAAAATAAAAGAGATATATGGAGTGGATGATCCCACTCTTATTATAGATATTCTTGCCTTATGGGGCGATGCGTCTGACAACATACCGGGCGTTCCAGGTATAGGTGAGAAAACGGCAGTCAAGCTTGTTAATGAATATGGAACAGTTGAGAACATAATCAAAAATGTGCATCTGATAAAGGGTAAAAACGGCGACAACATACGCGCTGGTGTAGATCAACTTTTGCTTTCAAAAAAGCTTGCCACAATAGATCTCAATGTGCCTATTGCTTATGAGCCTTCAAAACTCTTGATGGAACAACCCGACTATAAAGAGCTTCGCAATCTCTATAAAGAGATGAATTTCGGTTCATTAATCTCCACCATAGATTTCTGGGAGCGATGCAACTCTTCAGTAAATGCCACATATTCCGATGAGTTACCAATAATAGCTGGTCAGACAGATTTATTCAACCAAGAGCCATCACTTTTCAACGTGGCAGAGATAGAGAGTCAGCTTGCCACAATAGACAATGTTGAGCATAGCTACACCACAATCTCAACCCACTCTGAGATGCAGCAGTTGTTCTCTATGCTCATGACACAGAAAGAGGTTTGTTTCGATACAGAAACCACAAACATAAATCCAATAGACGCAGCACTTGTAGGCATGTCGTTTGCCGTTGAGCAGCATAAGGCATATTATATTCCGCTAGATTCTACAAACCGAGAGGCAACATTAGAGGTGTTAAATATCTTCAAACCATTCTTTGAGAATAGTTCGATTGATAAAATTGGTCAGAACATAAAATATGATTTGTTGGTATTGAAAAACTACGACATTGAGGTCAAAGGATTTCTGCACGACACAATGGTAATACACTATCTACTTGAAAGCGATTTTCGCCATGGAATGGATTACATGGCAGAGAAATATCTGCTCTACAAAACCATTCCAATAAGTGATTTGATAGGCAAAGGGGCTCGACAATTGACTATGGATCAGGTTGCAATAGAAAAAGTGGCACCATACGCCGCCGAAGATGCCGACATCACTCTTCAATTATACCATAAGCTATCACCTCAGATGGCAGCCGAAGGGCTTGATGCTCTCTACCGCAATATTGAAGAGCCTTTGATTAGAGTGCTCACCGACATGGAATTTGCTGGTGTGTCGCTCGACAAAGAGGCGCTCGACACATATGCAAAAGGATTAAACATAGAATTAACCAAAATTGAAGATCAAATTCACGCCATAGCAGGTTGTGAGGTGAACATAAACTCGCCAAAGCAATTGGGTGAGTTGTTGTTCGATAGGCTAAAGATTGCACCCAAACCAAAAACAACAAAGACAAAACAATACAAAACCGATGAGGAGTATCTCGCATCGCTTTCGCATACTCACCCTATTGTTGATCTAATATTAGAATATAGATCGTTGAAAAAGCTGCTTTCAACCTATGTAGAGGCTCTGCCAGCTCTTATAAATCCGAGAACAGGCAGAATACACACCACCTACAACCAAACAGTGGCATCAACGGGGCGATTAAGTTCAAACAATCCAAATTTGCAAAACATACCTATTAGAGATGAGCGAGGTAAACCTATACGTCGCGCTTTTGTGGCAGAGGGTGAAGGGAGTGTTTTGTTGTCGGCCGATTATAGCCAAGTAGAACTGCGTATAATGGCAATTCTAAGTGGTGATGAGAACCTACTGAAAGCTTTCAACTCAGGCGAAGACATTCATCGTGCCACAGCGGCAAACATCTACAATGTGCCTCTCTCTGAGGTGACAGACGAGCAGCGCCGACGAGCCAAAACGGCAAACTTCGGAATCATCTACGGCATATCTCCGTTTGGTCTTGCCACACGTCTAGGTATAAGTCGTGCGGAGGCAGCGGAGTTGATAGATGGCT
>JAVVZN010000276.1:0-2895 GCA_036650555.1 Rikenellaceae bacterium | reverse complement strand
TGTTGTTTGTCGATGAGAACATCTATCCTCAAACCCTTGATGTGCTTATCACTCGTAGCGAGCCTCGTGAGATAGAGCTTAGAATAGGTAACTTTGCAGAATATGAGTTCTCTGGCGATGAGTTTGGTGCTGTGGTTCAATATCCTGCTGCAAATGGTGCTATTCGTGACTACACTGATTTTGCAAAGAAAGCGCATGAGAATGAAGTTATGGTGGCTGCTGCTTGTGATCTTCTGTCGCTTGCTTTGCTTGAATCTCCAGGTGAATGGGGAGCCGACATTGTTGTAGGATCAACACAACGTTTTGGTATTCCAATGGGTTATGGTGGACCATCTGCTGCATATCTTGCCACTAAAGATGCTTTCAAACGTAACATGCCTGGACGTATAATCGGAGTGTCGATTGATCGCCTTGGCAATAAAGCGTTGCGTATGGCTCTTCAAACTCGTGAACAACACATAAAACGTGAAAAAGCAACATCAAACATCTGCACCGCACAAGCACTTCTTGCCACTATGGCGGGTATGTTTGCGGTTTATCATGGCAAAGAGGGCATTGAGCGTATAGCGTTGCATGCTCATAGTCATGCTTTTGCAGTGGCAACTGCTGCTGAAAAGCTAGGTTATAAATTGGTTAGCAAATGTTTCTTCGACACAATAGAAGTTGAGGCAGATGCCGAAAAAGTAAAAGCAATAGCATTAGAGCATAAGATAAATTTATTCTATCCAACAGAAAATAGTGTTAGAATGAGTTTCGACGAGGTCACCACACTTTCTGAGGTGAACACCGTGATAGCAATTTTGGCAGAGGCAGTTGGTAAGTCGCCTATCGTACTTAACTCTGTTGAAGAAAAAATAAGCTTCTGTCCATCACGTAAACGTAACAGTGAGATTTTGCAAGAAGAGGTATTCAAAAAATACCATAGCGAAACAGAGCTTATGCGTTATATCAAAAAACTTGAACGTCGCGATATATCCCTTGCAAACAGCATGATATCTTTGGGTTCATGCACCATGAAACTAAACTCAGCCGCAAGTATGATGCCTCTCAGCTGGAGTGAATTTGGTAATATCCACCCATTCGTACCTAAATGGCAAGCAGAAGGCTACCATGAGATGATGAAAGAGTTGGAGTCTGATCTTGCTGCTATCACAGGTTTTGCAGCGGTTTCAAATCAACCAAACTCAGGTGCTGCTGGTGAATATTCAGGGCTTATGGTCATTCGCGCATATCATCAAAGTTGTGGTAATGGATCGCGTAATATAGCTCTTATACCTGCGTCGGCACACGGCACAAACCCTGCATCGGCAGCAATGGCAGGCATGGAGGTTTTAGTCGTGGATTGTGATGAAAATGGCAATATCGACATTGATGATTTCCGCACTAAAGCCGAAGAGAACAAAAATCGTCTTAGCTGTGCAATGATCACATATCCATCTACACACGGTATATTCGAGGTTAAGATAAAAGAACTTTGCGACATAGTGCACCAAAATGGCGGACAAGTCTATATGGATGGAGCCAATATGAATGCTCAAGTGGGATTAACAAACCCAGGCTTTATAGGAGCCGATGTTTGCCATCTGAACCTACACAAAACATTTGCCATTCCTCATGGAGGTGGTGGTCCGGGTGTTGGAACCATTGGCGCTGCAAAACATCTTGTTAAGTTCCTTCCTTCACATGCTATCGTAGATGGAATTGGCGGTTGCGAGGGTATTACTGCTGTTTCATCATCGCCTTGGGGTAGTGCAATGGTGCTTCCTATCACCTACGCCTACATCAAGATGTTGGGATTTGAGGGATTGCGTCGTGCCACAGAAATGGCAATAGTAAATGCTAACTACATGGCATCAGCACTTAAAGGTCAGTACGGAATAGTCTACACAGGAGCAACAGGCAGAGTAGGTCATGAGATGATCGTGGATTGCCGTCACTTCCGCAAAGAATATGGTGTTGAAACAGGTGATATTGCACGTCGTATGATGGACTATGGTTTTCATGCGCCAACACTATCATTCCCAGTTCATGAAACATTAATGGTTGAGCCTACTGAGAGTGAGTCTAAAGCAGAATTGGATCGTTTCTTAGAAACATTAATTCAAATAAAAAAAGAGTGTGAATCAATCACCGATCAAGACGACAACTTATTGAAGAATGCCCCTCACACAGCTCCTGAACTGACAGCCGATGAGTGGAAACACTGCTACTCACGTAAGGAGGCAGCTTATCCGTTGAGATGGGTGGAGGAGAACAAATTCTTCCCTTATGTATCGCGTATTGATGGTGGATATGGCGACCGCAATCTAATATGTACATGTGCACCACTAGAGAGCTATTTGTAGTCTGCGCAAAATAATTTTAAGTAAATATTTATCTAACTAATTTTATAATGAAAGTAAAAGAAAACCAATTCGTATCGCTAAGTTACACTCTTACAGTAGATGGTAATGTAGTTGAAAAAGTAACAGCCGACAAGCCTCTTGATTTCATCTTCGGCACAGGCGGATTATTGCCTAAGTTTGAAGAAAATGTAGCTGGTTTGGAAAAAGGTGGCAAATTTGCCTTTACCTTAACTCCTGAAGAGTCTTACGGTGAGTATATCAACGACGCGATTGTTCCTCTTCCTAAAGATATATTTAAAGTTGATGGTGAGATCAATGAAGAGATGCTTGCCGTTGGTAACATGCTACCTATGATGGATAATGATGGTAATCGTTTAATGGGATTTGTTAAGTCTGTGGAAGGCGAAACTGTTACTATGGATTTCAATCATCCTATGGCAGGTAAAATCCTAAACTTTGAAGGTGAAGTTGTTGGCGTTCGCGAAGCTACCGATGCTGAGAAAGCAAGCATGCTAGCCTCTGAGGCAGGTGAAGGTTGCGGTTGTGGCTG
>JAVVZN010000275.1:0-2907 GCA_036650555.1 Rikenellaceae bacterium | reverse complement strand
CGAGGCTGGCAATGAAAATGTGCGAAAACGAGAGTTCGATGTACTTATGCAACGCGCATATCTACTTTATGAACGAGATAAAAAGATGATGGATGGTAAGTTAAATTCAGATATAAAGTCGTCGGATCCATTCACATTGAAACTTAAATAGAAATAATAGTGACCGTAAGATATAAGTAACATGTGTCTTACGGTTGATTTTATAAATAATTACATATAATGATAAAAGAGATTAATGAAAAGGAGGTAAAGCGTATAGTGCGCATGTCATCTCAAGATAAAGAGAAACTTGTAAAAAAACAGCCCAAAGTTTCACAATTCATAAAAGAAGATAGTAACACTGAGCTTTTACAGCGTTGTTACGACAATTGGATGGCTCTCGCGTCGGTTAGAGAGCAGCGTAAACGTAACATACGTTATAAAAATGGAGATCAATGGAGTGATAATATTGATGATCCTGATTTTAAAGGGCGCACAATCCGTGAAGAAGATCTGATAACACGTAGCGGGCGATTGCCGCTAAAACACAATATCATAGGTCAGATTGTTCGGAACCTCACTGGTCAGATGCTTGCCAACCCATCGCAGAGTGTGGTTTTTGCGCGTAATGAAAATGATCAAAGCTTAAGTGAGATGCTAACTAATGCTTTGAATGCTTGCCATCATCTGAATAATATTAGAAAACTTGACATTGCTATTTTGGAGGAGCTGATATTATCTGGCATCGGATGCGTAAAGGTGCGCTACGATTTTGTTCACGACAGAAATCGTAGCGACGGAAAGGTTGAACCAGTGAATGTGAATAGGCTCTTTTTCAATAGTGATGTTGAAGATCCGCGTCTGTTTGATCTTAATTTCATAGGTCAGCTTCACGACTACACGTTAGATGAGATAATCACAAACTTTGCAATCAATAGTGGCGACGAAAAACGACTTAGTGAGATATTTAGCCCTCACATATCTTACGATGCTCCTAAAGGACAAGTGGGTCAATCTAATTCCGATAATGTGAATTTTTATTACACATCGAACAAAACAAAATTCAGAATCTATGAGATATGGCAACGTGAAGGTCGTTGGGTGAATTATGTTCATGATCCGCTTGATGCTTCACAAGATATTACCTCTATGTCAAGAAAAGAGGTAGAAGTCATTAATGCTGAAAGGGTGCAGGTGGCAAAGAAAGTTGGTGGCACAGGCGATGAGGTTCCGCTTATTGAGTTTTTTGAGAAGTACGAATATTATTGGAGTGTAACATTCATAGATGCTCAAGGCTATACACTTCGTAGAATGGTTTCGCCTTTCACACATCAATCGCATCCCTATATTATCGCTGTTATGCCAATGATTGATGGGGAGTTTCATAGCTATATTGCCGATCTTATTGATATGCAGCGTTATATCAATAGATTGATAGTGATGATAGATTTTGTGATGGGAGCGAGTGCTAAGGGGGTGTTGATGATACCAGAGGATTGTATTCCTGATGGATATACGGTTGATGATTTTGCGCAGGAATATGTCAAAACAAATGGCGTGATAGTGTATCGCCCTAGCAATAAAGGTAATCTCCCAACACAGATCACTTCAAATAGCTCACCAACTGGCGCATGGAACATGTTACAAACACAGTTGGGGTTGATTGAGAAAGTGTCGGGGGTGTCGGAGGCAATGCAAGGGCGCGGTGTTAGTAGCTCCACTCCAGCATCGCTATATGCCCAACAAGTAAGCAACTCACAGCTTAACTACCGAGTGGTATTTGAAACATTCTCAGCATTCACTCGTGAGCGCGATGAGAAACTATTGAAAACATTGATGCAGTTCTACACCGAAAAACGTATCATTGATATATCTGGAGCATCAACTTCTGAAGAGAGTCGTTATTGGGATCCGGTTGAGGCTGGAAAAATTGTTGATTTCAACCTTGTTGTAACGCAATCTTTCGATACACCTGTTTATAGAATGCAATTCGAAGAACGACTTTTGCATATGCTTAATGATAGATTTATAGATTTCAAAATGTATCTGAAAAATAGTTCTATGCCTTTTGCAAAGAGTTTGTTGTCGCAGATAGAGGCTAAGCAAGATATAGATAATAAAAACACAACTGCTAATAATGACTAAGATGGGAAATATAAAAACAAAAAGCTTAGAAGAGGCATTGCAGGAGGTGGCAATAAGTGATTTAATGGCTCGTCATCCTAGAATCTTTGAAGGTCGTGATAGTCACTACACAATACTTAAACATGTGTATATATATAATGAATACCAAAAGATAAGGCAAGAAGTGAAACGAAAGTTTCCAGAGGTTGCTGGCTTTTTGCCTCAAAGATACTACTATCTAATTGTGTCGCAACGATTTTCGCTGACTCCAAATTACGTGTGTGCCATCATCACTAGAATACAACGTAAAGGTGAGAAAGCATTTGAAGAGGCAAAAATTGCAAAACAAATAATAATTGAAGATGAATGTAAAAAAGCTCTTAAACGAAAATGCCCAAAGGCTTTCTATGATTAAAGTTCGTTACGAACCTTTGAAGGGGATAGGCTCTCCACTAGAGAGGGTGAAGCTCTATTTCAATGCCCACCAATATGTTCTTATCCCTAGATCAATGAGTGAGATACCAACTGTTAAAGATATTATCTGTTGTGGTTCATTGGAGCGTTATGTGAAGATGAAATCGCTCGATATGCAAGAGGTGGAAAACGCTATAATGATGTTGCGTATTGAGTATGATTTCGAATTTTGGTCGGTGACATGTGTGAAGATTCAAGATAAGCAGTCAAAGCATATGGTCCCTTTTGTTATGCGTAGTGCACAGCTCAAATTGTTTAAGGTAATGATGGAGGAGTTGATCTCTCAAAAACCCGTGCGTATAATATTACTGAAAGCTCGTCAGTGGGGAG
>JAVVZN010000274.1:0-2922 GCA_036650555.1 Rikenellaceae bacterium | reverse complement strand
TTATAGAACGAAAATTAGGGCAAAAAAAGCCGAAAAGAACGAAATTAATAAATTAAAACAGCTTCTTAAGCTAACACATAAATACTTACATTATGAATAGCACATTGTTCGACAAAGTATGGGATGCACACGTGGTTAAGAGTATCGACTCAGGCAGAGATGTGCTATATATTGATCGACACTACATACATGAGGTGACATCGCCTGTTGCATTTCTTGGTTTAAAAAATAGAGGTCTAAGAGTTTACCGACCAAAACAAACCACAGCAACACCCGATCACAACATCCCAACAAAAAATCAACATCTACCAATAGAAGAGCCTCAATCAGCAAGTCAAATCAACACATTGATCAGCAATTGCAAAGATCAAGACATTGAGCTCTGGGGCTTGACCCATCCTAAACAAGGCATCATTCATGTGATAGGTCCAGAACAAGGCATCACTAAGCCTGGCATGACAATAGTATGTGGTGATAGCCACACTTCAACCCATGGAGCATTCGGCGCCGTGGCATTTGGTGTTGGCACCTCAGAGGTTGAGATGGTGTTCGCATCGCAAACCATACTTCAACCAAAGCCTAAAAAGATGCGTATCACAATCGACGGCACATTAAAAAGTAATGTAGAGGCAAAAGATCTTATATTATACGTCATATCGAAAATATCAGCATCAGGTGGCACAGGTTATTTTATTGAATTTGCCGGCTCAGCCATTACTGATTTAAGCATGGACAGCAGAATGACAATATGCAACATGAGCATTGAGTGTGGAGCACGTGGAGGAATGATAGCTCCAGATCAAACCACATTCGACTACATAAAAGATCGTGCCAACGCGCCAAAGGGCGATGATTGGGATAAAGCTGTTCAATATTGGAGAACATTATTCACCGATCCAAACGCCATCTTCGACAAAGAATACCATTTCAATGCAGCCGACATCAATCCAATGGTGACATTCGGCACAAACCCTGGAATGGGCATTGCCATTGATCAACAAATACCATCATCACAATCTCTACCCAGTAGCGATAAAGAGTCCTACCTAAAAGCTCTAGACTACATGGGTTTCAAAGAGGGAGAGCAGATGATAGGGAAAAGAGTTGATTATGTGTTTGTGGGTAGCTGTACAAACGGACGGATAGAAGATTTTCGTAGATTTGCAGCAGCAGTGAAAGGCAAACAGAAGGCAAAAGATGTAATAGTGTGGTTGGTGCCTGGCTCTAAAGAGGTTGAACGCCTTGTGGAGCAAGAAGGAATAGCCGACACTCTACGCGCAGCAGGTTTTGAGCTAAGACAACCAGGCTGTTCTGCTTGTCTTGCCATGAACAACGACAAGATTCCAGAAGGCAAATACTCTCTTTCTACTTCAAATCGCAATTTTGAAGGACGTCAAGGACAAGGAGCACGCACTATGCTATGCGGAGTTAGAGTTGCAGCTGCTGCCGCCATCAACGGAGTAATAACAAATATCAATTAAAGCCATGTCAATACCTAAATTCAACAAAACAATATCGCGTGCTGTGCCTCTAAACACCGAGAACATCGACACAGATCAAATAATACCTGCTCGCTTTCTAAAAGCAGTAGAACGTAAAGGGTTTGGCGATAACCTTTTCCGTGATTGGCGTTTCGATAAATCCGGGAACACAAATACCGATTTTCCACTTTGCGACCCTCGTTACAAAGGGACAATCTTAGTGGCAGCAAAAAATTTCGGTTGTGGCTCATCACGTGAACATGCTGCATGGGCTCTATTCGACTATGGCTTCAGAGTTGTGGTATCGAGTTTCTTTGCCGATATATTTCGTAACAATGCTTTAAACAACGGTCTTCTACCCATACAAGTTTCCGAAGAATTTCTTACTGAAATATTTGCAGAGATAGAAAAAGATCCTAACACAGAGTTAATAGTGGATCTTGATCTACAAAAGATAACAATAAAATCAACCACAAAAGGTGAAAATTTTGTGATTGACAGCTACAAAAAAGAGTGTCTTTTAAATGGTTACGACGACATAGATTTTCTTACGAATCTAAAACATGAAATAGAAAACTTTGAAAAGACAAAGAAATATAAATTCTAACAACTACTTTTATATAACTGTAATGACTAATCAAGATAATAAAACACACGATGTGTTTAACATAGCACTACTTGCAGGCGACGGCATCGGACCTGAGATCACCGCTGAGGCAGTAAAAGTAATCAATAAGATAGGCGAAAAATATAATCACACTTTCAATTTCACCCCTGCCAAAATAGGAGCAGCAGCAATAGATAGCTGCGGAGAACCATATCCACAAGCCACACACAAAGTGTGCACAGATAGCCATGCTATTCTATTTGGAGCAATAGGCGATCCTCGTTTCGACAACGACCCATCTGCAAAAGTACGCCCAGAACAAGGACTTCTAAAGATGCGTAAAGATTTAGGTTTATTTGCAAACATACGTCCGTTAGTGATGTTCAAAAAGCTAGCCGACCGTTCGCCTCTAAAAGCTGATCGCACAGAAGGAGTTGATTTTGTGTGTGTAAGAGAGCTGACAGGTGGCATCTATTTCGGATCTCCACGTGGCAGATCTGAAGATGGAAAAACAGCATTCGACACCTGCTCGTATTCAACAATAGAGATAGAACGCATTGTAAGAATAGGTTTTGAAATGGCAACGGGGAGAAAGAAACATTTGACAGTTGTAGACAAAGCCAACGTGCTTGCCACTAGTCGTTTGTGGAGAGAGGTCTCGAAAAACATAGCCAAAGAATATCCAGATGTAGAGGTTGATTACATGTTTGTAGACAACGCCGCAATGCAACTCATACAACGCCCTGCATTTTTTGATGTTATGGTAACAGAAAACATGTTCGGCGACATATTAACCGACGAGGCAAGTGTTATCAGCGGATCATTAGGGTTACT
>JAVVZN010000273.1:0-2955 GCA_036650555.1 Rikenellaceae bacterium | reverse complement strand
TATCGTTCAACACTCCAACTCCTGCCACGTTCACTATCAAAAGTGATATTCCCAAAGAGGTAGTTAGTTTTTCATCGGCAAAGTTCAAAAAACATCCATCCGGTTCATCCCCATCAATAACACTATCAATAGATTTCTCAGGATTTCCAACCGACATGAAATCAATTAATTTAACGAATTTGACATTCGTGCTACCAGACAAGATGACCTACAACGATCCAGAAATCAATGGCAATATTCTATCTACTTCAGAAAAAATCAATATAAGCGGTGGCAAAGGTACATTTGTCAAAGTGTTGCAAGTATATGGGATAAAACTTGCCGATGGAGACAAAATAATCACCGAATCCGATGGCAGAAAATCATTAACAGTAGATCAACAAATAGATATATCAGGAACCGTAAACGTAGCTCCAACATCAAACAACACCCTACCCGACATAAATCTACTTAGAGGCAAGCCATCAGTGGTTTTCACTGGTGCCACAATCAAAACTGTGACAGGCGTTATTGACATTGACATTGATCCTATAAATATGAGATATAAAACCGAGTTTCCTTCATTTTTGACAGAAGGAGAAACATATCTCGATTTAATAAACGCATTAGTCGTAATGAATATTTCAAACGGAGCCCCTGCCAAAATAAACAGCAAGGTATTCATTACTTCATACAAGAACAACACACAGATTGATGGGGCCCAACTAGACATGGATATATCTGTCAAACCTGGAGAAACCACAGCCCCTACCATGTCAAATTTCTGGGTATCACACAGCAACAAATCTATGCCACAAACATTCACTTGGATAGACAAAGACATATCATCAATACTCAAGCACACTCCCGACGTTATTAAAATCAAAGTAGAACCAAAAACAACCTCAGACCCTTGCACAGTAGAGTTAGGAAGAGTTTATGAACTGAAACTTGATTACCACTTTTTTGTTCCCTTGATGCTTGGCGAAAAATTAACAATAGACTACAACGAAGATCTCACAAATGTGCAAAAAGAGCTAACAGATATTATAGATAAAATCGACCATATAATATTAGATGTTAAAACCGACAACCATATTCCTTTAAACATGAAAATAGAACCTAAGCCTCTTGATGGTAATGGGAATATTTTGGATGGCATAACAATGACAATTGACGGTGATATAAAATCTGCACAAAAAGACACAGAAAGCACAACAGGCACGAAAGGAGTCATATCTAATAGTCAAATAACAATCAAAGAGAGTCGTAAAGGCGCATTAAAAGAGATGAACACCATAAGATTAAGAATAATAGCTTCTTCCGACAAAAGCTTAGAAGGAATTATGCTGAACGAAAAGCAATTCTTATCATTAGACATAAAAGCAAAAATAAAAAGCGGAATAACAATTGACTTAAACTAATAGCTATCTTAATACAAATAATAGATGAAACCCAACAAGATAATATCTATAATAATATTCATATTCTATTTGAGCACAATTACTCATGCTCAAATATTAAGATCTGTCTATTTTATCAACGACAACCCTACTCGTCACGAATTAAACCCGGCCTTCTCAACCAATAAAGGCTACATAGGCATCCCTATGATTAGCAATTTTGGCGTAAGTATTGCTAGTAACATGAAACTATCATCAATTTTATTCCCAACAGCTGGTGGCAATTTAACAACATTCTTAGACAAAAATATTGATGAAAACAGGGTGCTAAACCAATTTAAAAACAAAAACGTGATTGACGGACGGTTAAATTTATCACTACTCTCAACAGGGTTTCACAAATGGGGTGGATTCAACACGGCAGCAATAAATATAAAAGGATACACCACATCATCAATTCCATACGACTTATTTGCATTAGCAAAATCGGGGATGAACTCCGTCGATGGCAACAACTACGACCTTACAAACACACGACACACAACAGATACTTATGCCGAACTTGCATTCGGACACTCAAGAGAGGTGGCGAAAGGAGTGAATGTAGGCGCGAAGATAAAGGTTTTGTTTGGGGTTATGAGCATGTCGGCAAAGTATGATCAATTTAATGCCACATTGACACAAGACAAATGGGAGGTTAGTAGTAGTGGCGTTATGGACGTTGCTGGAGCAACATTATCTACCGACGAAACAGGTGAGATAATCGGAATAGACAAGGTGAATTATGGCATAAACGGCATGGGTATGGCATTTGATATTGGAGTCAGCTGGGAGGTGGCAAACAACCTCACTATCTCTGCAAGTGCATTAGACCTCGGCTTTATCAAATGGAACAAAAATATTAGAGCTAACACATCAGGAGAGCCATTTATGTTCGATGGTTTTAAAGACATATCAGTTATCGACGAAAATGCACCCAATAGTCTACAAAATCAATTCGACGGTCTCACCGATGATTTACAAAAGTTATACGCATTTTATCAAACTAAAACAGGAGTTAAGACCACTCGCCAACTGCCTTCAACGCTGAATGTTGGCATTGAATATTGCTTTGCTCGAAATAAACTCACAACAGGTTTGCTATCTACCACTGGCTTTTCAAGAGAATATATTTGGACAGAACTGATGCTTTCTGCCAACTATCATCCTGTTAATTGGTTCACATTTGGATTGAATGGATCATGGTCTACACTTGGTTGTGGCTACGGTGCTATCATAAACTTCACCACGAGAGGCTTCAACTTTTTTGCTGGTGCAAACACCTCCACAATGCGCTACACACCGCAAGCAGTTCCGATCGGACACGCCACAATATACGCAAACATAGGTTTTAATGTTATGCTTAAACGAAATTATAAAACTCAACGTTGGAATTAAGAAGCTGCGTAACCGTCTCCACGATAACGACGTATAAAAAAAGGAGAATAATAATATAGATATAATGGTAAAAAGTAGCTGATAAAACTGTTATAAGTTATTGTATTTAAAATAATTATTAGTAGTTTGATGAAAC
>JAVVZN010000272.1:0-2961 GCA_036650555.1 Rikenellaceae bacterium | reverse complement strand
CCCATGCCTAAGAAACCCATCATCTCAACGTGAGCAGGAACTGAAGATGAGCCTGCAAATTGTGCGTCGGAGTGCATGCGTCCCATTGTGTCGGTCATGCCGTATGATGCAGGACCAGCAGCCATGTTGTCTGGGTGCAATGTGCGTCCAGTGCCACCACCTGATGCTACTGAGAAATATTTTTTACCAGCTTCAAGACACTCTTTTTTGTATGTGCCTGCAACTGGGTGTTGGAAACGAGTTGGGTTTGTTGAGTTGCCAGTGATAGAAACATCAACGCCTTCGTGGTGCATGATAGCAACACCTTCACGAACGTCGTTTGCGCCAAAACATTTTACTGCTGCGCGTAGACCAGTTGAGTATGCTTTTTCACGTACTATTGTAAGCTCGCTGGTGTAGTAGTTAAAGTCTGTTTGAACGTATGTAAAGCCGTTGATACGAGAGATGATCATCGCAGCATCTTTACCTAATCCGTTTAGGATCACGCGTAAAGGTTCTTTACGTACTTTGTTAGCTTTTTCAGCGATTTTTATTGCACCTTCAGCAGCTGCGTATGATTCGTGACCTGCTAGGAAAGCGAAACATTTTGTTTCGTCGCGAAGCAACATTGCCGCTAGGTTACCGTGACCGATACCTACTTTTCTGTCGTCGGCAACTGAACCTGGGATGCAAAATGCTTGCAGACCGATGCCAATTGCCTCGGCAGCAGCAGCAGCGTTTGTGCAGCCTTTTTTAATTGCGATAGCAGAACCTACAACGTATGCCCATGCAGCATTTTCGAAACAGATAGGTTGAGTTTCTTTACATACTGTGTAAGGATCTATGCCTAGTTTGTCGCAAATTGCTTTTGCCTCTTCTATATCTTTTATACCGTATTTGTTTAGTTCGGCTGTAATTTTGCCTATACGGCGGTCGTAACTTTCAAATAATGCCATTTTGTTCTGTTTTTAAAGTTAATTAGGATTACTATTTGTGGCGAGGATCAATATAAGATGCAGCCTCAGCAAAACGACCGTAGTTGCCTTTTGCTTTTGCAAGTGCTTCGTTTGCATCCATGCCTTTTCCTACCATCTCCATAAATTTGCCTAGGTGAACAAACTCATAACCTATAACTTCGCCATCAGCATCAAGAGCCATACGTGTGCAATAACCTTCGGCCATTTCGAGGTAACGAGTGCCTTTTGCTAGTGTTCCGTACATTGTACCTACTTGGCTACGTAGACCTTTACCTAAATCTTCAAGACCTGCACCGATTGGAAGACCTCCTTCTGAGAAAGCTGATTGTGTACGACCATAAGCAATTTGCAGAAATAATTCGCGCATTGCAGTGTTGATAGCGTCGCAAACTAGGTCGGTGTTAAGTGCTTCAAGGATAGTTTTGCCAGTCATGATTTCAGATGCCATTGCAGCAGAGTGTGTCATGCCTGAACAACCGATAGTTTCGATCAACGCCTCTTGTATGATACCTTTTTTAACGTTTAGAGTTAGTTTGCAAGCACCTTGTTGAGGAGCACACCAACCCACACCATGTGTAAGACCTGAAATATCAGTCACTTCTTTTGATTTCACCCATTTGCCTTCTTCAGGAATTGGGGCACAACCGTGACATTGACCTTGCTTTACAACACACATGTGTTCTACTTCGTGTGAATAAATCATAGTTAAGTTCTTTAATTTATTAATATTATGTAATAGTTTTGTTCTTATAAACTTGCTGCAAAGATAGCTCTAAAATTTGAATAATCATAATTTATATAGCTAGTGGATCGGAGGTTTTTTTGAGCCATGCGATTAGTTTTTTGTGCAACTCTTGCTCAGTCTTTGGCTGAGATGCCACTATGTTATTCAGCTCGTAAGGGTCTGTCTGACGATCGAATAGTATTTTCTCCACCACCTTGCCTTTCTCGTAGCGCACGGCGTAGGTGTGACGTAATGTGCGTAGTCCACGCCATCCCGATGTTGGTTCTTTGGCGTTTATTTTGTAGTATGGTTGAAATTCCGGAAGGGTTGCAGATTTTCCTTTTACTGCACTAGCGAGGTTGAATGTTTCTACGCTTTTGGGTATCTCTTTTTCGAAACCCATCATTGATAAAACGGTTGGGTATATATCTTGAAAGGCTATTAGGGTGGTGGTGTCGATTCTTGGTTTTATGTTTTTACCATATGTTATGATAAAAGGAACCTTCATTGATTCTTCATAATAGTTGTTTTTTGTCACCTCACCATGTGCACCTAGGCAGTTGCCATGGTCTGATGAGAAGACTATTATGGTGTTGTTGAATTGGTTTGTTTGTTTAAGGTAGTCGATCAATCTTCCAATATTCTCATCAACTCCGCTTATGCAAGCGTAATAATCTCGAACGTTTTTTCTGAAATGATTACCCATTGCAGTTCCTTTTGCAGGAATTGCAGGATTGGCCTCAGCAATGAGATCGGTGTTCAGATCTGTGTATAGCTTTTTGTATTTGTCGGGCACAAGGTTGTAGCCTGTGTGTGGAGGGTTCATCGACACCACTAGCGCGTAGGGCTTATCGCTTGTTTGGTTTTTTATAAATTCTATCGCTTTGTTTGTTTCATATTCCGGCCCCCACTGATCGACATAGAAAAATTCATTGCGCGCAGAATTGGTGTCCCAGTAGAGTGGACGCAGATGAGAGTCGTAGGTGCCATAGGCATGCCAATAGGTGAAACCATGTCGGCGTGAGGGTTCACACCACTCGTTCCATGCCAATCCACCTTTGTTGTTTGAACAGTCTATGTATGGCTCGCGTGGAGAATCTAAATGCCACTTGCCAATGTAACCTGTGCTATAACCTTTGTCTTTCAAAACATCTGACCAGCATATCGCTTCTTTTAAAAGTTCAACGCCGTATGGAGTGTTTTCAGAGTTGCAATTACCTATCACCTTATTGCCAAATGGATACATGCCGCTCATCATCATGCCACGTGCAGGCGACGACA
>JAVVZN010000271.1:0-2975 GCA_036650555.1 Rikenellaceae bacterium | reverse complement strand
AGTAGCACTGTGAATGCTATTGCCAGTAAGTTGAAGTATTTGTTTATAAAACTTTTAATAGGAGTGCCATATTTCCATATTAGTGCGCTTATAAGGAAGAAACGTGCCCCACGACTAATGATTGATGCTATTATGAACACCATGAAATTAATGTTGAACACACCCGATGTGATAGTGATCACTTTGTAAGGAATAGGAGTGAACCCTGCGGTAAATACCACCCAGAAGTCGTAGGCTTCGTACCATACACTTATTTTGTTGTATATCTCATGGGTGAACCCAGGGATGTTGTTGAAGAAGAAATTTGCAAATGAAGTAAACTCTCCATTGCTGAGCCAAGCGTAGTAACCTATTGTATAACCAGCCACAGCTCCCATCACAGATGCCATAGTGGCAATTAATGCGTAGCGAAATGATCTACGTGGTATGCCTAAACACAGAGCAATAAGCAAAACATCGGGTGGGATGGGGAAAAAACTAGATTCAGCGAATGCAAGTATAAAAAGAGCTGCTACTCCCCAACGAGTGTCAGCCCAATGCAGAACCCAATCGTATGTTTTTCTTACTATGTTCATAATTTTATGGTTATTTCAGAAGTTGCTTTAATTAATCTCGTTCTTTTTGGCTCAAAAGTAGTTCTCAAATAACTTCGGTAACAAGTTAAAACGGCTTCTCAGTTTTGGCAAAATAATTAAAGTTCCATGTTTTGCAAAAGGCTAAGAAGCTGTTTTAATTTGTTATCAGCATTTTACAACCACTCTTTTTGCACTCTTTTTCCGATGATTTTTGAGCTGTAGTCCACTACTATCTCGGCAAATTATCGAAAAAATAGTCTCCAAAATAGCAGTAATAAAATTTTGAAAACAAATTAAAACAGCTTCTAAAACATGGAACTAACAATAATTTAATAATGGTTATTAATATTCGTCTTCATTGAAGAAGAAATCGTCTTTGCTTGGGTAGTCAGGCCATATATCTTCTATACTTTCATATACCTCACCCTCATCTTCAATTTCCTGTAAGTTCTCAATTACTTCTAGCGGTGCGCCTGAACGCACAGCAAAATCTATCAACTCTTCTTTTGTTGCAGGCCATGGAGCATCTTCTAGTTTTGATGCTAACTCTAAAGTCCAGTACATATCCAGATAATTTTTTTAACGTTTTGTAAATTTTGCAGGCAAAAGTATGAAAAATAATTGTCAATAGCAATAGTAATATGATAAATTATTATTATTTCGTACTATTTAATTTTTGCCTTGCCAAAGAGTCTCTTTGACGTCTAATTTTATGGATAATGTGCGTGATACTGTGTATAAATAATCGGAAAGGCGGTTTAAAAATTTTATTGCCTCATCAGATATGTCAAATTCAACTTTGCATCGTAGGGCAGTGCGCTCGGCGCGGCGGCATACTGTGCGACATATATGCGCTTTTGAAATCAACGGATGACCGATAGGTAGTGTGAATTTAAAAATCTTTGGTAGCACCGCACTCATCCTGTCGATTGCTAACTCTAGTTTTTTAATCTCATCATCGGTTATCTGAGGTAACTTGTCGTAATAAGATCTTTCGGCTGCAAATAGAGCCTCGATATCCATTAGTTTGGTTATGATGAAAACAAGTTCATCTTTCTCTTGTGTCATTTCATTTGAAAGCTCCTCATCGTCGGCTTCAATTGAATCGTAGAGCTGTGCAACAAATGCCGACAATTCATCGACTGTGCCATATGCTTCAATTCGTAGATCTGTTTTCGACACTCTTTCACCTCCAATAAGTGAGGTTGAACCGTTGTCGCCTGTGCGTGTGTAAACTCCCATAACCGTAATTTTTAATTGGATAACAATAATTATTTAATTATATTTGTAAAACTCAAATAAAACTTAAATTATGAAACGTTGTGTGTTACTTTTATTATTGTTTGTGATGTCGAGCGTGGTTAATGCACGCGAAATAAAACAATTGAAAAATTGGAAATTTATTCATAGTGAAGTGGTTGGAGGTCAAGATATGACTTTTGATGATAGTTCGTGGGAGAGTGTGGTTGTGCCGCATGATTGGGCTATTGGCAAGCCGTTTGATATGAATATAGATATACAAATGGTTAAAGTGGTTGAAGATGGGGAGAAGATTGAGAAACTTCGTACTGGAAGAACAGGCGCATTGCCTGCATTTGGAGTTGGATGGTATCGAACACATGTGTCGCTACCCAAAGAGGCAGAAGGAGCAAAGGTGTTTGTGGAGTTTGATGGGGCGATGAGCCATGCACAAGTGTATCTTAACGGAGTACACATAGGTAACTGGCCTTATGGCTACTCTTCGTTTACGTTTGATCTGACAGAAAATTTTAAATACGGCGCTGACAATATTCTAGCAGTGAGGCTAGATAACAAAGCGAACTCTTCTCGGTGGTATTCGGGTGCTGGATTGTATCGTAATGTTAGATTGGTGTGGTCAGATCCAGTTTACGTTGGGCACTGGGGGACAAAAATAACAACACCAGTGGTAAATGTTAAGATGGGAGAGGTCAATGTTAAAACCGATGTGTTTAATCAATCGGGTGCTGCTAGTAATGTTAAATTAGTCTCGATAGTTTATAATGGCGAGGGTAAGGAGGTGAAACGTGTTGCCTCAATGCAGAAGGTTGGTGAGAAATCGGTTTTTGATCAAACACTAAAAATATCATCGCCTGAGTTGTGGAGTGTTGATAGTCCCAACATGTATAGTTTGATCTCTGAGTTATATGTCGATGGTAAGAGATCCGATACTTATAGTAGCAACTTTGGGTTTCGCACCGTGTTGTTCGATAAAGATAAGGGCTTTTTCTTAAATGGTAAATCACTAAAAATCAAAGGCGTGTGTATGCACCATGATTTAGGTCCGTTGGGGGCTGCTGTAAGTCGTAGAGCAACCGAGCGTCAGATTGAGATACTGAAAGAGATGGGATGCAATGCCATAAGAACTTCTCACAATCCTCC
>JAVVZN010000270.1:0-3010 GCA_036650555.1 Rikenellaceae bacterium | reverse complement strand
CATTCAGTTTATCCATGCGAGGGACTAAACCTCCATTCCGACAGCATATCTTTAGAGATAGCTCGCAACACTCTATATTACTACTGCGTGTCGCAACAAGGATTCACAGAAAAGATGAACGAATTAGGATTAAGTGCATTCATAATGGGTGCACGCATGGGTTTCTCTCCCGACATATTAGTTGAGAAGATGCGAACACTTATTAAAAGAGCAGAAACAAACTTTTTAATAACAGATGGACACCACTGCATGGAGAAGACCACCGTGGTAGAAACTATTAATTCTATGATGCTTCAAACAGTAGAAGAGGTGTTGTATCTATTTCCATGTTGGACCAAAACACCGGCATCTTTCACTCGAGTAAGGGCAAAAGGTGCATTTTTAGTATCAGCAGATTACGATGGGACAACCGTTACGGCGTTAAAAATAAAAAGCGAAAAAGGCATGCCGTGCAAACTACTTAATCCATGGTCGGAGAAGAATTTAAGGGTTACTGAAAATGGTAGATTAATATCTACATCTCAAGAGAATGGCATTTGTTCTTTTGCAACAAAAGAAGGTTACACATACGCGATTCAACCATAATAGATCATAAATTAAGCTTGACTTTAAGAAGCTTCTTAACAATAAACAACAATTGATTCAAAACAGAATTAATTGTTTTTTGAGATAATCGGAAAAAATAACTATCTTTGCAGTTAATATTGGTTGAAAAGTTATGAAAAAAGGAGCTAAAATACTTTATGTTTGTCAAGAATTAATGCCATATTTGCCCGAAAATAAAATTTCGGTATTATGCAGACAACTTCCGCAGCAAATACAAGAAAAGGGCGGAGAAATAAGAACTTTTATGCCTCGTTTTGGGTCAGTAAACGAGCGAAGGAACCAATTGCATGAGGTCATTCGTCTTTCAGGTATGAACATTATCATAGATGATTCTGATCATCAATTGATAATCAAAGTTGCCTCAATCCCCTCAGCAAGAATGCAAGTCTATTTCATAGACAACGACGACTATTTCAATCGTAAATTTGAAGTAAAAGATGCTGATGGCACCTATTTCGCCGATAACGACGAGAGATCTCTTTTCTTTGCTCGCGGAATTATAGAAACAGCAAGCAAACTTCGCTGGTCGCCAGATATTGTCCATTGTCATGGTTGGTTTTCTGCTATCATGCCAGTCTACATTAAAAGACTCTACTCCGACAATCCTCTTTTTGCACATTCTAAGATAATCATCTCGCTCTATGCCGATAGTTTCACTGGATCAATGAACGAAAATTTTGCATCAAAATTGCAAAGCGAAGGGGTTAAACACGAAGAACTGAACATACTTCAAGATCCTACTCATGAAAATTTACTTAAATTTGCAATACAGTATGCTGATGGAGTGGTGATTACCGACAAAGATGTAAACCCATCAATTATTGAATTTGCAAAAGGAAGCGGCACAAAAGTATTAGAAATAACAGACGAGGAGAATTATGCAGAAAGCTATGCTAGTTTCTACGACTCTATATTATTACCAGAATAAATTTAGAACCACCAAATAATAATTTTAAAAGCACAAAGTGCTTAAATTACATAGATTAACATTTTATAAGTTATGTTGAGAAAGAAGTTGATTGTTATATCTCTATTTTGTGCATCAATAATTGCATCATGTACCACAGTAGATAATGAGTTAGGGAATGAGCTTATTCCAGAAAGTGATAAAATGGTGTTTTCTACAACCACCTTTGAAAACTTCAATACTTACACAACCTCAGTAGATTCAGTTACCTCATCGAATTGGGGCTACACTATACTCGGTAGCATTGTTACGCCTTGGTGGGGTCAAACAAACTACTCATGTATCTCAACCTACCTTCCTTACTCCGGATTCAACAAAGACTCAATATGGGGTGACGAGCCAACAATTGATTCAGCACGCTTTGTGATCACTCCTTACGGCTACTCAGGTGACAGCACCCTCACTCAAACAATTACAGTCTACAAACTCAATAAAATGCTGCCTAATTTTAGAGACACATCATTTTATTCAAATTTTCCATATAAAGAATTTACAGATCCAACTCCATTCACTACTCTTCACATCAGAAACACAAAATCATTCAAGAGTGACATCCCGATGGAATTTGCAAAAAGTCTGCTCGACACAACTGGAGGCATATTCAAAAACGACTCACTATTTATCGGTAAGTATTTCGGATTTATGATGAAATCAAACTCTTATTTTTCAGGTGGCGTTACACGTGATATAAATCTGGAAAAAACAGGGATAGAAATATATTATCACAACAAAAACAAACCTATTGCCGATACAACAGTTGCTTTCTTTGCTATGACAAACAGCTCAGCAACCTACAATGTTGGCTTTACAATGATTGATCATGACTACAATCTAGCCGATCCAGTAATCGGTCTAAATAAAGCACTAATAAATGACACTCTCAAATCACAAGACATCACCTACATATTAAGTCAAGGCGGATTAACCACTAGAATTGGGCTTAAAAAAGAGTATTTTGATGATTTGAAAAAGAAAGCTAAAGATTTAGGATTTGAAAATATTGCTATTTCAAATGCCACTTTAATATTACCTCTACAAAACACTACTCCTGTTCTTATGGACACTTCTATAATAAGTTTAGGAGCATACATAAACTACCAGAAGACTATGCTTACCAGCGATTATTTCGCTCTGGTACAATCTCAAAACAACCAACAACAAGGACAAACACCTCCGCCATTTGGAGGTCAGCTAAATCGTGCATTGCAGCAATACTCAATGAACATCACCTCGCATGTACAATCTATCTTATCAGGTAAACAAGAAAATTATAATATAGAAATAGCCCCAGCAATAAAGAGTGTGGTTTCAAATAGAGGGGTTACCATAAATAGTAAAGGAATAAAACTAGAGTTATCATATGTAATGGTTCACAAGTAGTTAGCTCTATTAATAGATTATATATCGCGTATATAAATTGTATAAATACAATTTGTA
>JAVVZN010000269.1:0-3018 GCA_036650555.1 Rikenellaceae bacterium | reverse complement strand
ATAATCATAATATGCCTTTGCTGCTTGGTAGTTCGTTGTTTGATATTTCACGGTGTATGGCGCATTTCATGGCTCTTGCAAATGCTTTGAATACTGCCTCGGCTTTGTGGTGGTTGTTTTCGCCATGAGCTGCTACATGGAGGTTACAGTGAGCCGCAGAGGCAAAACTTTTGAAGAAGTGTTTTATCATCTCTGTTGGTAACTCTCCTATCATATCGACAGTAAACTCAACATCCCATACAAAATCTATTCTACCGCCTAGGTCGATTAACACTTGCGCCTGACACTCATCCATAGGGAGAGAAAAGCCGTAGCGGTTAATACCTAACTTTTCTCCTAAGGCTTTGGCAAAAGCCTCGCCTAGCACTATCCCGCAATCTTCAACGGTGTGGTGTGCATCGACGTCAAGGTCGCCATCGCATTTTAGGTTTAGCGTCACCGCTCCGTGATATGATATTTGTTCTAACATGTGATCAAAAAACCCTATGCCTGTTGATATATTTGGGTTTGAGAGCTTGTCGAGGTCGAGTAGGGCTGTGATCTTTGTTTCGCGGGTGTTTCGGGTGATCTCCACTCTGCGCTCAGCAGCTCTTAGAAGTCCATATATCTCGTGCCAACTATTGGTTATAAGCGACACTCTGTCAGTTAGCCCTTCTGCATCTGTGAGTGCTTTGCCTGCACTCTTATCGCTTAATAATATTGCTTTGCAGCCAAGGTTTTCGGCTAGCTTAACATCTGTTATTCTGTCGCCTATCACATAGGAGTTGGCAATGTCGTAATCTCCAGTCAAATAGCTTTTTAACATGCCTATCTGAGGTTTACGGTTTGGCGAATGTTCGTTTTCAAACGATGGATCTATATGCTCGGCATCGAATCTAACCCCCTCTCCAGCAAGTGTTGTTAGCATCTTATTATGTGCTGGCAGAAATGTGTCGGTGGGGTAGGATGGAGTGCCAAGCCCATCTTGATTTGATACCATCGCCAGAAAATAGTCGAGTTTTGCAATCTGCGCCATGGCTGTAATGGCTTCAGGGACAAATTCTAATTTCTCTAATGAGTCTACTTGAAAATCAATGGCTGGCTCTTTGATTAAAGTGCCGTCACGATCTATAAACAATATTTTTCTACCACTCATAACTCTTCAATAGTTTTATAATTTTTTGGTTCTCATCTGATTTGCCTACTGTTATTCTCAAACAACCTTCACACAAAAATATGCTATTTCGATTTCTTACTATCACACCGTTGCAAACTAAGTAGTTGTAGAGCTTGTTTGGGTCGGCAGTTTTTACAAGCACAAAATTGGCGTCGGATGGAAATATCTTCTCTATCTCGGTGATTTTTTGCAGCTCTTTGATTAGTTTCTCGCGCTCAGAGATGATCTCTTGGCATCTGATGTGCACCTCTTCTACTTTGTCGAGCTCCGCTAGAACTCTCTTTTGGGTTAAGGTATTGATGTTATATGGATATTTCACTTTATTCATCACCATGATTATATCTGGTGATGCAAATGCCATCCCAAATCGCACTCCTGCCATGCCCCATGCTTTAGATAATGTTTGAAGCACGATAATATTGTCATAGAGGGTTAGATCTTTAAGAAAACTACGGTAGTCTGTGCAGAAATCAACATATGCCTCATCAATAACCACAATCCCATTGAACCCTTCCGCTATCTTTGACACTTCGTCACGACTTAGAATGTTTGCTGAGGGGTTGTTTGGTGAGCATAAAAAAATGACTTTAGTGTTGTTGTCGGTGGCTTTTAGCACTTTGTCGGCTTGTAGAGAAAACTCGGCATCGAGAGCAACCTCACGAATCTCAACATCGTTGATGGCGGCCGACACCTTATACATGCCATAGGTTGGAGCTATCATCACCACATTATCAATCGTTGGACGGCAAAACACCCTGTATATTATATCAATAGGCTCATCACTACCATTGCCAATGAAAATGCTATCAGCGGTCACACCTTTGATCTTGCTGAGCTTGTTGCGCAGTAGATGGTGATGCGGATCGGGGTAGCGGTTTAGTCCATTGTCGTATGGCGATTCATTGGCGTCAAGAAATGTGGCTATCGTGCCGCCTGCATATTCATCGCGAGCGGTGGAATAGGGTGATAAGGCGAGGATGTTGGGACGTATTAATTTATCTAATTCCATAATTATTCATTTTCTGTTCTGACTTTTGCTGCAAGAGCATGAGCTGTCAAACCCTCTGCACATGCCATCTCTGCTATTATTGGGGCAAGGGTTTCTATGCCTTGTTTGGTGATCTTTTGATATGTGATCTTCTTAGAGAAGCTGTCGAGGTTCACGCCACTCATAGATTTTGCCCATCCGCTTGTTGGTAGGGTGTGGTTGGTTCCAGAACAGTAGTCGCCGGCACTCTCAGGTGTGTAGTTGCCTATGAAGATGCTGCCAGCATTGTCTACCTCATCTGCAAACGTGTCGGCATCGGTCATTGATATTATAAGATGTTCGGGGGCATAAGAGTTTACTATATCCAGAATTTCACTGCGGTTTTTTACAACCACTATCGCACTGTTTTTTAGCGACAACCCGGCAAGCTCTCCTCTGGCAAGCTCCTTTACCATAGTTTCAACCTCATATTTAATGAGTTTAGCCATTGTTTTCGATGTTGTGATGGCTAAAGCTTGTGAGTCGGCTCCATGTTCTGCTTGTGAGAGCAGGTCGGCTGCCACGTAACGAGCCTTTGCACTCTCATCGCACACCACCATCACCTCAGATGGACCAGCAGGCATGTCTATTGCTGCCGTATGGAGTGAGATAAGTTGTTTGGCAGCGGTGACATAGCGATTGCCAGGACCAAATATTTTGTAACATGGGTTTATTGTTTCAGTTCCATATGCCATAGCAGCAATTGCTGTTGCACCACCTATCTTATACACTTTTGTTACTTTGCATAGCTCAGCGCAATATAAAATCTCATCGGCTATCTCACCGTCGGATGTTGGTGGAGAGCAGAGTATGATCTCCTTGCAACCTGCTATTT
>JAVVZN010000268.1:0-3048 GCA_036650555.1 Rikenellaceae bacterium | reverse complement strand
CTGCTACGAGGAGCCGATACCTTGCTGCAATTTAAGCGGTTGAGTGTCGCTATAAATCCAATCACTATGCTCAGCTCCACTATCACTTTCCGTTATATTGGCATCGACGGACTTAGGCTTAATGGGGTAGTGGCAGAGGATGGCAGAGCCAATTGGGATATATTAATTGCCGATACCACTTCAGAAAGTTCATCACCTATGAGTGTAGCGCTTCGTGAGTTGAAAATATCGGGTGGGTTAAAAGTTGATTATGTGGATCATAAAATATCTGATAGCTACCATTTCGCGATGAGAGATCTGAACCTAAAAGGTTATATCACAGATAAGCAACATAAGTTGAAGATTGATGAGTTTAATGCCGATGGAATTTCAATATCGGGTGAGATGCTTGATAAAAAAACAGAATTCAAAACGTTGATTAGCCTAATCTCCATTACAAGAGAGGATAAACGAAACTTTTTGATAGATATAAAGAGCAGTAATAGTGTAAAACAAGATAGCGTAAATCTATGCCAGCAGCTGCCCGTGGAGCTTACGGGAGGCTTAAAGTTTGATTCGCTTGCACATGGTAAGATCACTTTAGACAATCTAAAATTGAAAATAGCCGATATTGCATCTGTTTTCAATGGGAGTGTAATAATGAAAAAGGATAGCATACTTTCCGATGTTGTTTGCACAATCAACCCATTGCTACTTGCAGGTGTGCTTGATCTATTGCCTGAGGAATTAGTGCCCATTGCAAAAGATATATCAACCGATATTGCCATTGATCTGAAGAGCTCAATCAATGGTAGTTATGTTAAATCAACCGGTAGATTGCCAGCAGTTAATCTCGATGTGAAGATAGATAGGGGGTTTGTGGTCTACGAAAAGACGCGTGCACGCCTCGATACGGTGCAGTGCGATTTGACGCTTGCTTATGTGCCAGAAAAGGCGAATGTAAAATGCAACATGCGTCGTGTGGTGATGCGTGGTTCGGGGCTTAATGTGGAGGTAAAAGCGCTGATAGATGATATTCTGACCGATCCGTTTCTTAAAGGTAAGTTTGTTGTAAATCTTGATCTTAAAAAGTTGTCGGAATCGTTTCCTTCTTCAAAAGGTATTACTGCCGCTGGAGAATTGCTTTTAGATATGAATGTTGAGGCAAAAGAGAGTTGGATGAATATCCGTCAAGTAGGCCGCTCCACTATTGTAGGTCATATGGTGTTTGCTGATATGATCTACGACTCTCCCAAAGATTCTGTGCATATCATAGCTAAAGGTGGTGTGAGTTTTGGGTCTATCGTAAATAAAAAAGACTCAGTGTTAGGTATTAATAGCCGTATAATCGGTGTCTCCACCCAAATTGATACTATGAATCTGCATTATAAAGGAAATGATCTATTAGCTCTAAGAAACTTAAAGATGAGTGCTCGTAGCTCATCCACAATATTCCGTAGTGACAGCACAAAAACTGTTCCTATGGATGGTGTTATCTCCTCAGATCTTATCACTTGCAAAGGACCTGACTCCACAATTTTGTTGTTTCATAAATTATCGGGTGTCTACACCATCATTCCATCAAAAGAGTATGCTGCTGCGCCTCATATAAACACTGATTTCAAGTGTAAAACAATCTATGTACGTGGAAACCCAAACCGATATGTCATTAATGATGCTGAGGTAAACCTTAATTCAACGATGCTTACAAAGGGTAACATGTTGGCATCGCGCCGAGAGCTGGCGATAGACTCACTTCAGAAACTTTATCCAACCACGTCGCGAGATTCATTACTTGTGATCTTCCAAAAAGCGATGGAAAGTATAAAAGATGATTTCAAAAGCAATGATATAGATATGACAATTACAGGTTCGCTATCTGATTTATTAGTCAAATGGGGCACAACAGGGTTGTTGAAAGCCGATAGCGCACGTGTGATAACGCCATATCTTCCGCTTAAAAATAGTGTGAAGAATGTTGATATAAAATTCACGCAGAACGAGGTAAACATAAAAAATACAAATTTCATTATAGGCAATTCAAAAATAAACCTTACAGCTAAGGTGTCGAATATTGCACGTGCCTTGACACGAGGTGGTAAGCTTCGTATAGCAACTTCACTAACTGCTGATTCCATTGATTTTAATCAATTGAACCACGCCATAATCAATGGCATGAAATTCTCGGAGCGTAGTGTTGGGTTTAAAGATTCTCTAGTCATGTCAAGTAGTAATGAGGAGGTTGAGCAGATGATAAGTCAAACAAATGAACAGCCCACAAGTGATGACTTTCTACTTGTTATCCCCTCAAATATAGATCTCAACTTATCGCTCGACGTTGATAATTGTCGATATAAAACATTGCTGATTGAGTGTATGAAAGGGAGTGTCATCTCTAAAGATCGTTGTTTACAGATAAAAGATTTAACTGCCACAACGTCAGCAGGAGTTATAGATTTTTCGGCTGTTTATAGCACGAAGAGCAAGAACGAGCTAACCACAGGTTTCGACTTGGTGATGAAAGATATTGAGGTGGCAGGACTAATAAGTTTGATACCTCAAATTGACTCACTACTACCTATGCTTAGATCGTTTGATGGGGTGGTGGATTGTAGAATGGCTGCCACTGCATCGCTCGACACGGCTATGAATATAGTTTTGCCATCGCTCAATGCGGCATGTGTTATCAATGGTGAAAACATGGTTCTGCTCGATGGTGAAACATTCTCAGAGATAGCAAAGACATTGCGATTTAAAAATAAGAAACGTAATAAAATAGAAAAAATCTCAGTGGAGTTGTTGGTGAAAGATAATAAGATTGAAATATTCCCATTTATCGCAGAGATAGACCGATACCAAACAGCTATCAGTGGTGTGCACAATCTTGATTTGACATATAAATATCATATATCGGTGATTCATTCGCCATTACCATTCCGTATTGGAATAGATATAACAGGCGATGCAGAAGATTTCAAATTTAAACTCACGCGTGCACGTTTCAAAAATGCTAACATACCATCGTATGTAGATGTCATTGACAATGCGAGGATAAATCTTCGAGATAAA
>JAVVZN010000267.1:0-3053 GCA_036650555.1 Rikenellaceae bacterium | reverse complement strand
CTTGCCATCTCCGATCTTGTTGTCGGGGTATCGAACGATGCGACAAACTTTCTTAACTCGGCAATCGGTTCAAAGGCTGCTCCCCGTTATGTAATTATGACTATCGCTACTGTCGGTATCTTGCTCGGATCTGTTTTTTCAAGTGGCATGATGGAAGTGGCTCGTTCAGGGGTGTTTTATCCTCAGATGTTCACCTTCGCCGATATTATGATGGTGTTTTTGGCTGTTATGTTTACCGATGTCATCTTACTCGACCTATTCAACACATTCGGGTTGCCAACATCAACCACAGTTTCGCTTGTGTTTGAACTATTGGGTTCGGCTGTGGCAGTGGCTTTTGTGAAGATTTCATCTAGCGTAGATGGTTCTGCACACCTTGCTCAATACATAAATTCAAGTAAGGCAATGGGAATTATATCCGGAATACTAGTGTCGGTGGTTGTGGCTTTTGTGTGCGGTTCTATAATAATGTACATCACACGTATGATATTCTCGTTCAGCTACAAAAAATCATTTAGATATTTAGGTTCTGTTTGGTGTGGTTTAGCACTTACAGCTATCTCTTACTTCGTGATATTCAAAGGTTTGAAAGGCACCACACTCATATCTGTCGATCAAATGGATGTGCTGAATCAAAATGTGGGGCTGCTAGTGTTGTCAATGATAGGTGTATGGACTATGCTAATGGTGTTTGTGCAGTTTGTTCTAAAAGTTAATATATTAAAAGTCACCGTGCTTGCTGGCACATTCTCTCTTGCTTTAGCTTTTGCAGGCAATGACCTTGTGAACTTTATCGGGGTGTTTATGGCAGGTTTTGATTCATATAATATTGCTGCTCAGACAGGTGATATGGGTATGATGATGGGTGATCTTACCAAACCAGTTGTGGCAAACACTCCAATACTTCTGTTTGCAGGGGTGGTTATGGGCTTGACACTTTGGTTCTCTAAAAAGGCACAAACAGTTACCGACACAGAGGTGAACCTTGCTCGTCAAGACACCGGAGGCACAGAACGTTTCAACTCAACTCAAGCATCTCGTGGATTGGTTCGTATGGCGGTCAATATCAATAAAGGTTTTGAGCATGTTGTGCCAAACAAAGTGCTCTCATTTATAAACGGACGGTTCCAGCAAGATGAAAACAACGATAAAGATGATGCTGCATCGTTCGATTTGATCCGTGCAACAGTAAACCTTACGGTTGCCTCGCTTCTTATCTCAATGGCAACATCGTTGAAACTACCTCTTTCAACCACCTACGTCACATTCATGGTGGCAATGGGTAGCTCATTATCTGATAAGGCTTGGGGTAGAGAGAGTGCTGTTTATCGCGTTACAGGTGTGCTTACTGTTATCTCTGGTTGGTTTCTAACAGCATTCATTGCATTCACTGTGGCATTTGTGGTTGCCCTTGCTCTTATGTATGGTCAGGCTTACGCAGTCTACGGACTAGCAATATTATGTGCTTATATGCTTATTCAAAGTAACGTATCGCACAAACGTCGTGTTAAAAAAGAACAAGAAAATAGTGCTCATGACTACGCGAACGAAGATATTATTTTGACATGCGAACAAGAGGTTTGTGAAACAATGAAAAAGGTGATCTCTGTTTATGATGGCACTCTTAGTGGTATATTTACTGAAGATCGTAGATTATTGCGTCAGATGGTAAAAGAGTCTGAAGAGTTGTATCAAACAGCTCATGAAAGAAAGTATGCTATTCATCCTATACTCGCTAAGCTAACAAACAACTACATTTCAAATGGTCACTACTATGTTCAAGTTGTGGACTACATGAATGAGGTAACTAAAGCATTGGTGCATATCACACGTCCAAGTTTCGAGCATATCGACAACAATCACACTGGTTTTACAGCCGAACAGATTGCCGATCTTAAAGAGATAGAAGACAAAGTAACAGTGATCTACGGAATGATAAACCATATGCTTTTGACAGGTGACTATACTAAGATAGATCAAACTCTACACCTTCGCGACACTCTGTTTGAAGAGTTTGCTCAGGTCATCAAACGTCAGATTTCACGTATCAAAACAGGCGACACTTCAACACGTGCCAGCATGCTTTACCTCGATATAATAAGTGAAACAAAAACGATGATTCTTCAATCACGCAACCTTTTAAAAGCACAAAAACATTTTGTTTCAAAATAAAATAGTTATATTTGCAGATGTAAAGAGCAGTTTATGATTATTCTAATCTGTTACGAACATAAAATAAGCGACAATGGCATATATGCCAAAACAAAGAAATATTTAAAATTATGAAATTATTAGAAGGTAAAGTAGCTGTTATAACTGGAGGTGCACGTGGCATCGGTAAGGCTATATCTGTGGCATTTGCTAAACATGGGGCGTCGGTGGCTTTCACCGATATCGCCTCTGATGACAACTTTATAAACACCGAAAAAGAACTTCAGTCTTATGGTGTAACTGCAAAAGGTTATATCTCAGATGCAAGTAATTTTGAAAGTTCTCAAGCAACTGTGGATCAAATTGCCACCGATTTCGGAAGAATCGACATTTTGGTGAACAACGCAGGTATCACACGCGATTCATTACTTATGCGTATGACTGAAGATCAATGGGATCTAGTGATCAAAATTAATCTTAAATCAGCGTTTAATCTCACAAAAGGAGTTCAGAAATATATGTTAAAACAGCGTTCTGGCTCTATTATCAATATGTCATCGGTTGTTGGTGTTTCTGGCAATGCTGGTCAAGCTAACTATTCGGCGTCAAAAGCAGGATTGATTGGATTTACAAAATCTATTGCTCAAGAGCTTGGTTCGCGCGGTATTCGTTCAAATGCTATTGCTCCTGGATTTATCATCACCGACATGACTAGTAAACTCTCTGAGGAGGTTCGCAATGAGTGGGCTGCAAAAATTCCACTTCGTCGTGGTGGCACTCCTGATGATGTTGCCAATGCGTGCGTTTTCTTGGCAAGTGATCTTTCAGGTTATGTCACAGGTCAAGTTATTAATGTTTGTGGTGGAATGAACACCTAGTGCTTCTTATTTACTTTGATTTTT
>JAVVZN010000266.1:939-3056 GCA_036650555.1 Rikenellaceae bacterium | reverse complement strand
GGCAACGGTGCCAGATGTGGTGGTGATACGTATCTCGCCTTGACGCACATAGGGGGTGTCGTTTTTGGTCACACGAATGCTGAGATCACCGTTGCCAGAGCCTCCGGCAGGAGATACGGTGAGCCATGAGGCATCGGATGTTGCTGCGCTCCAGCTGCCCACCAAATTTTTGGTGGTGAGAGTAGAGGTGGTGGTCTGTGACTCCATGTCCACAGTCTTGCGGCGAACACTCACGCTCAGCTCCTCGGTGATCTTGCGATCGCGGATGCAACGCACGCCCATCAGATGGGCCCCTGTAAGGTTTTCAGTCTGCGTGTTAGCGCTCTTTGGTGGATAAATATCTGGAACTTGCCCAGGACGATTAAGCGTGTAGATCAGATCGGGAAGATTAGAACGGATGATGCGCAGAGCATAAGGGCTGCCACTGGCTGAATATGATGATGTCCAGTACCAACCTGCCGCGAGCAGATCGGAGGTGAAGTCGCCGTCGGTGACAAAGCTGCCGCCTGTTGCGTGAAAGCGGTTGTTTGATGTAGGGAAGCACACCTCGCCGCCACTCTCTGCCGCGATAAACCGACCATGATAGGCACGCTCGCTCTCTCGGATGATGGGTTTGAGCTGCATGAATCCCTGTCTCACGGCATTATCCATCTCGCGTGCTGAGGGCACACGCCATCCGTCGGGGCATGGGTCGTAGTCAGTGCGCATGGGGGTGATGTTGGTCTGAGAGAGGGTGTTTGATGGGATGCTGCGGCTGTCCCACAGCTCCCCAACGGTGTGTTGGTCGGGAGGCGTGATTGAACCGTCGGGGTAGAGCCAATGGCCGTTAGAGGAGTTTAGCGCGCTAGTGACACCCACATAGATGTATTTACCCCATGCTGGATCGCCAAAGGTCAGTTGGTGAGTGATACGCTCAGCCGAAGTGGCAGGGGCAGCAAAACACACCTTAGTATCTGTGGGTGTGAGCGCCTCATAGCCATCGGGGCGACGTCCCCACTGGTAGAGGTAGCCGTGGGTGGCGGCGTTACTGGCATTGACTATTGGATTGGTAGGAGCCATAGTGGCTCCAAGATTACGATCGAGCATCTCATAGCCGTTGATCTTCACGGTGCGGTAGTCGCCTTGGTGCACGCGGATCCATTGTTCTGTGGTGCCGTTAGTGACAACAATATAGCCGTTGCGAACCGTGTTGGCACCACAAGCGTCGAACTTCACGTAGATGGAGCCAGAACCCATGCCTTTACACTGCTTAGGGTTTGTAAGCGGAGCAGATGATTCATCGGTAAAATTGAGCCATGTGCAACCATCGGTGGCGGTGGTGGTGTTGCCGGTTTTAAATGTGGCTGTCCACTCGCCTGTGGTGATCACTGAGATCTTCTCTATACTATATTCGGCTGTCTTGGCTATATACAACCTACCAACGCTGATTGTGTTGGAGATGCCGCTTTGGGTGAGGGTGACGATGTGCGTATCGGTAACGCCGCTCGGATCGGTGACATCAATAGCCACTTGTGCCGTGCGGGCAAGCAACGTAGAACTCATTTTGTCTACATCGAAGACAAGCTCGAAACCTTGCTCCGCAGCTGTGGTGGTGCCATTGCTGCCAACAACAGTAGCGCCGCTCAGACGACACCAATCGAGACCCTTGTCTTCACGCAGGGTGAGGCTCTTCACAAGCCACTTTGTGCCAGAGGCTAGCAGCGTAGCCTTGCTCTTAAAGACACCGCTACTGGCGTTCCATGAGGCAGTGACAATCTGCGGCTCAAAAGAGATGGGCAAAACATCGGTGTGTGACTGCTTCACTGAGACGATCATGCTCATACGCGAATTGGTAGGAACAGAGAGTTTTACAAAAGTCTCACGCGGAACAGCGTCGGGAAGTGTGTTGTCGGTCATGTCAAAGCTGATTTTGCCAGGGATCTTGGTCAGCGTGAGCCACGATGGGGTGGCAACAGGTGTGCCAGCCTGGTCGCACGACTCAATCTTCCACTCATCTTGAGTGTAGTTTGTTACCACATTTATAGTAGATATATTGGCTGCCTTGGGTGCATTAAGTTTCTTGGTTGAGACGCCTAAGTAGTTCTTGCCGTCGAAAATAACATCGGAGTGCAACGAGT
>JAVVZN010000266.1:0-929 GCA_036650555.1 Rikenellaceae bacterium | reverse complement strand
GATGGTGTAATCTAGGTTCTGAGGTATGTCGTTTATGGCAGCATCGGCATTTGGATTGCCAGCACCATTTACACCCTTGATGTTTACACGATAGATGTAGTTGCGGCGTACCTGGGCATCGCGGTTGTTGTCGTGCAGGTTCACGCGGTAGTAGGTGGTGGCACCATTGTAGGTGCCGCCAATGATCACGGCTGTGGTGGCAGCGGCAGCGGTCTTATCGGCATTGTAGTTCTCAGGGCAATAGAGAAGTGCCGAGAAGTTGCGCTTCTGCTCATCTGTTCGGGCATTGACCGCTGTGTAGCTGACAAGACCTGAGCTAGTAGGAACGGCAAGTGGAGAGGAGAGGTCGTCGGGGGTGGTGTTTTTGCCAAAAACAAAACCTTTGTCGCGAACATTGACCAGCCTTGCAGAGGTGATAACAAAATTGGTCACCTTATCTTCTAAGAGCACATCTACGCGTGCCACTGCACGACGAAGGCTCATGTTGATGGTGGGTGTGGTGGTGGTGATGGTGTTGAGTGCCGAAATGTCGCTCATCAGAAAACTGGCTGTGCGCATCGTTGAGCCATGGGTGAACTCCAGAGCACGAAACCCATCGAGGGTGGTGATTGCATCTAAAGCCACAGGATCTGGAGCATTTGCCAAAATGCCAAACTGACGCTCAACCGAACCACTGCCAGCGGGTAGGGTGACAGTGATCATAGCACGCCCCTTGCCTTCAATCAAAGTGACGTTGGTTAAGACCACATGACCCTCATCGCCTGCAACGATGGCTCCGCTCTGGTCGAAGGCAAAGACATCCATGCGTGCAATGGCATTCTCGCGTGCAGCATCGTCGGCTGCCGAGTAGGTTGTGACAAGATCCGAAGCGGGAATCTCAAAATTGAGCGAAACCTTCGCCTCACCCTGTGAGTTTGTCTGCTCAAAGG
>JAVVZN010000265.1:0-3057 GCA_036650555.1 Rikenellaceae bacterium | reverse complement strand
GAGCTGTTGGTTCAGATCCTTATGCTACTGCTAGTGAAATCAAAATAGTTAGTGCTCGTATGATAGTTGTTGCCACAGGTAACACTCCGCAGCAAGGCAGAGTGACATGCAATCAATATTTTACTGAAGCAGAGCTTGCAAAAAGTTCAAACATAGCTCAGGCATGGGCACGCAGCGGATTAAGCGATGTTTATTTGATTGTTAATGAGCCATCGGTGAGCACCGCAAAGCTTGCCGCTGCTGATGATTTGAAAAAACTACAAGATGCCACAATCAATTTTTCCACAGCACCAGTAGTAGGTGCAACTACAATCCCTATGATGCAATGCTATCGCAATGTGACTATTGGCACTTACCCTACGGTAACCACTGTTGATGTCACAAAAACAGGTGTTGATCGTCTGTGGACAAAAATTCGCGTACGTTTTAAATCTGTCAATGATGCTACGTCAATCGCCGCAGGTTATCCAGATATGAGTGGCATGACAATCAAAAAAGTGCAGTTACTCGGTGTGCCAAATTATAGCTACTTAATAGCTCGAAAATATCCATATTCTACAACAATCGTCGAGGATGGCTTGCACGATGATGCAGAAGTGGTAAAAGATCATGTTTTGAGTAGTGGCGCTTTCACCGACCTTACAAGCTCTTATGAGTTTTATGCTCCTGAGTTTTTGGGTGCCACTTTAGATCATCATAGCTTCCTAAAGGTCACAGCCGCCACCACCATCGACAACTCCATGCGAGAATATACGATACCTTTAGGTGAAAAAGTTGCAGATGGCAACTATGATCTATCGCGAAACTCTTACTACGACATTGCCGCCACTATTCGTGGCTACGGCAAAGGAGATGTGGATGTGGTAACTAATGTGAAGCCATGGAATAAGGTGAGCAGCGAACCAGTGGTAGGTGATTATGATTTCAGTCTAAACAAAACAATGGTTGAGATTTATGAAAAAGAGGTTGATGCCTCGCTCGAACTTATAAATTTCAGTAATCCATTGTTGCAGCAGATGGATGTTAAAATTGTATCAACAACAGGGAAAACTTATACCAAAATGAGTTACGACAAAGCAACAGCAAAGGTCACCCTGCAAGCTGGAGAGCTTTCTAACGGATCGTTTTTCGATGAGTTGCAAGTCACTATCGGTAGAGTAACTAAAACAGTCACTGTGCGTCAGATGCAGTTTATTATGCTCTTTGCTGAGGGTGATCTCAAAGTTAATCCATCTGGGGGGCTTCATGCCAAACCTATAATAGCTCCTGCCAATCATAAATATCCAATTGAAGAGCAATTGGTGTTTCGCTGGGGCAGTTTGATAGGTATAAACGCTCATACTAGCCCTCAAAATGGCACTGATCAGATTACTACGGCAAATGGTTTGAAATATACACCAACAGAATATCCACATACTTCACTAAATTGGAGTGAGACCCAATATCCCTATGTCACTTTTAGCAATCCAGTCTACGATGGGGATAATACTAAAAACCATCTTCCTGCCGATGCACCAATAAACGGCACTGGTGATATATGCAGATTTGCATTGGGCGAAAATTGGCACACGCCAACAGTAGGTGAGTTCCGTAGGCTAATTGCGTATGGTAAAAAAAGAATTGGAAATCCTGCAATCACTGCTACATTCAACAATTCGGGCGTGATATATGGTAACGATGTTACTACTGCTACACCCGACATAGTGGATGTACTTAAAAATGGGTTGTTGTTTATCCCTTTTAACCTTATGCGTGACGATGGAGCACTGCCAGGTCAAGAGCTAGCTGATCCGCACTATTGGAGTTCATCTTATGGTGGTCTGTGGCAGACTATGCCACCGTTAGGATATTATGGAATATTACGTTTTCATAATAAAGCTCTTCCAGCAGGAGAAGTTACACACACACCTTATGGTGGAAATAACGGTGGTAACAGAGGTTATGGCTTCTCTGTACGTTGCATAAGAAACTACACAGGTGATGGTCGTCCAGTTGAGCCTTATACATATCCAGCTAAATAATTATCAGATATGAAAAGAATAAATATAATATCAATTTTATTTCTGGTATTCATTTTGGCCTCGTGCAAGAAAGATCCCATGCAAGATGCAAACCATTTGACAGATAATGCGGTGCTTATCACTCTTGCTATACCGGAGAACAAACCACTTACACGTGCTGATGATGTGCACACAGATACCGATGTAAATAGCGATGATGAAAAAAGAATAGCGAGTGCCACCGTGCTCTTCTATGATCACACCACTCAGCTACTCATCAAAAAAGTATCGACGGGTGCTGATGGAATTTCGTGGGATCATGTTCTTCAGAGAGTGGTGATACCTTCTGGTAAGCTAGATCTTAAAAAGACCTACGACATTGTGGTGCTTGCCAATCTGCCCGAAGCCTCCTCTTTAGTAGGGACAATCACTGAGGGTGATAATCGTGCGGCATTAAGTAATCTCTACTCAAAAATTACATCTCCTATCACTGTCGATCAAACTCATCCGCTGATGATGTCGGGAATGAAAGAAAACCATAGTTTCTCTACAAATAAGAGTGCACAAGTGGCGCTTATTCACCAAGCGGTAAAAATCCGTGTCAATATTTCACTTACTGACGAATTTGCGGCTCTTGGTGCTGACGCGCTCTTCAAGGCGGCAACCACCCCAGTGAGGCTTACCTTATTCAATGTGCCTAATTTTTCTTATCTCATTGGCGCTGGAGTATTTAATGATCTTGCTAAGCAGGCAGGCTATGCTCTACTCGATTATAGCCCAGTGGAAATGCCACGTAGTGCTGCTCTAAACCAGTGGAGCAAAACCATCTATGCCTACGAGAATGTGGTTGATGGCGTGAGTAGTGATCATCAAAAGCGTGCCACCTCATTTGTGTTTCAGCTGCCATATAAAGCCTCTGGCGTTGAGGTTAGCGAGAACTACTATAAAGTGATGATTGAAGATCCAAATACAGCCAGTGAGGCTGCAACAAAATACAAAACCGAACGCAACCATCTATACGATGTGAATGTTAAGGTTAAAGGTTTTGGCAGTGCAG